>JANYCL010000136.1 GCA_025360355.1 Sphingobacteriaceae bacterium | reverse complement strand
TATCATCTTTACCCATCTGTTCATTTTTCAAACACTCAATTGCAAGATCTTTTGTAATTGAATTTCCCCACGGTGTTGCTTTTAAAATTCCCCAGCTTCCTTTTTCAATTTGTGTTTTATAATCGTAAGGAAATGCAGGATTTGGTTTTCCATTCGGTGCTTTTTCATATTTGTTGTCATCCGCAATAGAATTTGAATAGGTTTCGATACCATACAATGTGTTCCATCCCTTTTCCAAATAAACTTTCGATAATTTTTTAGCGTTAAATTGTTTCAACCATTCAGGAAGATCTTTCAAATACCAATCTGAACTTACAAAATTACCGGTTTCTTCATCGAACCAAAAAGCCGCATTAGCAGCATGTCCGGCAGGCAAAACTGAACTTCTGTCCTTCAACGATATTCCAAAAACTTTTGATTTTCCGTTCGTAAATAATTTTAATTCATCACCTAATGTTGTTGAGAGCTGGTTGTTTGGCGACATCATTCCATTCTTACTTTCTGTCCCAATTGGTTTAACTTTGGGATCCGAAACGCAATACATCATTGCACCAGTTTCTTTCACAAACCAATCATTAGCAATAATACCGTGTGTAGCCGGTGTACAACCCGTGTAAATGCTGCAATGTCCAGGACCGGTATAAGTCGGAACATAATTGTAATGTGTGTTCTTGCAAAAGAAACCATCATTCACTAAACGTTTAAAACCACCATCACCAAAACGATTCCAGTAACGGTAAATATAATCGGTACGCATTTGATCAACCACAATTCCAACAACAAGTTTAGGTGCTTTCTTTTGTGAAAATGAATTTGTGAATGAACACAAAATAAAAACTAGAAAAATAAATTTAAAACGATTCATGTTATTTTTTTTTCTTTGGTTTCTTCTTCTTAAACGTCTTTTGTTCTTTATCCGCTTCCTTCATTAATAATTTCCAGTTATCATTGGTATCATCAGTAAACATTAATGTTTCTCGGTAATCATCTTTTTTTACTTCCAGTACCCGGATCGGTTTATCTAAAAACTTTTCGATCTGTTTAAGTATTGGTTTCTCTTCAGGCGCGCAAAATGAAACTGCTTGTCCTTTTTGTGTGCCCCTGCCCGTTCTTCCCACTCTATGAACATAATTTTCATCTACATCAGGCATATCATAATTCACGACGTAATTTACTCCCGGAATATCAATTCCTCTTGCGCTTACATCAGTTGCGATCAATAAATTAATTTCTCCTGTCCTGAATTTTTCCATTACAGCTAAACGGTCGTCCTGATCTTTTCCGCCATGCATGGTAATGCTTTTTATATTCACACGCTTCATCGCTTCAAAAACTCTTTCCGCGCGGACCTTAGTACGAACAAAGACTAAAATTTTCATTTCAGGATTTTCATTCACTAAACGCTCCAGGAAAAAACGTTTGTCGTCCATTTCTACAAACATAACTGAGTGATCAATATTTTTAGAGACAGGATCTTTCGGTGAGATCTGAATACGAATTGCATTCTTCACTAAAGTATAAGCGAGATCTTTTATTTCTTCATTAATTGTCGCAGAGAAAAATAATGTTTGTCTGTTCAAAGGTAAATATGTGATCAGTTCTTTAATGTCATCATAAAAACCCATATCGAGCATATGATCGGCTTCATCCAAAATTAAAAATTCTGTGCTGCGTAATTTAATATGTTTCTGACTCACAAGATCAAATAATCTTCCCGGCGTTGCGACGATAATATCAACGCCCTCTTGCAATTTTTCAATTTGCGGATGTTGATCAACACCGCCGTAAATTCCGAGAGCAGTAACATCAGTATAGCGACCGATCTTTTGAAACACTTCAGTAATCTGTAAAGCTAATTCATGTGTTGGCACCATTACAACTGCACGGATACCTTTTTTATCGGGATTATCTTTTTTACGGTGATAAATAATTTCAATCACAGGAATTGCGAACGCTGCAGTTTTACCTGTACCTGTTTGTGCAATTGCTAATACATCTTCTAAATTTAAAATGGAAGGAATAGCTTTGAATTGAATATCAGTTGGACGTCTGTATCCTAATTCTTCAAGACTTCTTTTTATTTGCGGCGCAATATCGTAAGATGAGAACTTCATTTAATTATCCAGCCTTTCGAAAACAGAATTATTACTCTTGAACTCTGGTACTAATTCTTTCATGCATTGTACAATTCCGGTTATTGAAATTATTTATCACCGTAAAAAAGATAATCCCGATAAAAAAGGGATCCGTGCAGTTGTAATG
>JANYCL010000134.1 GCA_025360355.1 Sphingobacteriaceae bacterium | reverse complement strand
TTATTCTCGTCGAGAAAATCGATCGTTTCAACTATAAAATCATTACAAACCTCTATATTAGCAGTTAAATTGCTAATTTTTCAACAATTTGCAGTCTTAAAATTTTCAAACCCTAAATGCGAAGTATAAGTTTACTAATTGCTTATTTTCTATTCCTTTCTCCGGCAGTATTTTCGCAACGACAATATGCTTTTAATAGTCCGGGAAATGAATGTTACATGAGATACATTTGTTTTACTAAAGACGGAAATTACAGTGCGTTGAAAAAACCTATTATCTTCCAATTAGGAAAACCGGATGAAACAGCTCAACAAGGATTTGACGCAGATACTCTGAAAAACATAGAACAATTTTCTAATTACATTTTTGTTTACATTCCTAATATGGGCGGCACATCCAAAGGAAAATTACATTGCATAAATTCTCTTGCTGAATATCTGACATTTAATTTTGCGCAAGGTTATACTAATCTTTTTTTTCAGATAAAAGACGAAAGCATAACTAAAGAAGACCTAAGCGATTTTAAATTAAATTCTATTTTCAAAAGTATAAAGATAGAATCGTCTCTTACACCGGAGCCTATCATAACAAATACTATCGTTAGCATTAACGACAGCGTAAAGCCGGCTGCAAACAAAACTATTATTGATGATTTTAAAGCAGCAATAGTTTTAGAAGTTTCGAAATCCGGTAAACCAATTATGCCTTTGTATGATGGACCTGCTAAAACTTTTAATTTTACTTTGTCGGGAAAACTTGTTGATGTTAATTCTGTGGAGGCTCTTCCTTTTGCAACCATAGGTATTAAAGGAAAACCTGTAGGTACAACAACAAATGCTGATGGACAATTTACCATATTAAAAGTTCCTACAGATACTTCAACACTTATTATTTCTTATCTTGGATACAAGAAAACCGAATTTAAACTTACTCCTCTCCTTAATAAATCTAATTTAATTGTAGAAATAGAACCTTTATCAACACAACTTGCTGAAGTAACAGTGGCAGTTGAAAAAGAAGACCTAATGAATATTGCCGGTGAAAATTTGAGTGTGATCAAAATGTCGCCAGCAAAATTAAATCAATTACCAAATATTGGAGAAAAAGATATTATGCGTTCTTTCCAATTAATGCCAGGCGTTTCAGCGAGTAATGAATCTTCTTCCGGTTTATATGTTCGCGGCGGAACTCCTGATCAGAACCTTGTAGTGTACGATGGATTTACAGTATATCAGGTTGATCACTTGTATGGATTTTTTAGTGCATTTAATTCAAATGCCATTAAAGATGTTCAATTATACAAAGGCGGATTTGAATCTAAATTTGGCGGAAGATTATCGAGCGTAACAGAAATTACAGGTAAAGATGGAAATCAAAATAATTTTAATCTTGGTGGTGATATAAGTCTTTTAAGTGTAAATGCTTTTGTAGAAACACCCATCGGTAAAAAAATAACTTTTCTGGTTGCAGGAAGAAGGTCGTTTCAAGGGCCACTTTACAATAAAATTTTTGAGCAATACAATACCAATCAAGGATCACAGCAACAATCATCAGGATCAGGAAGACAATCAAATAACTCCAATTCTGTTAAATCTTATTTCTACGATCTCAATTCTAAATTAACATTCAGACCCACCGAAAACGACATCATTTCTTTAAGTGTGTATAATGGTACAGACAAATTGGATAACAGCCGTATTTTTACCCCGAGAGCCGGTTCAAGCGGTGCAAGTACTTTTAGCGGAAAAATAACCGACTTAACAAAATATGGAAATTTGGGCGGAAGTATTAAATGGGCAAGAAAATTCAATAGCAGAATTTACGGAAATACTTTAATTAGTTATTCCAATTTTTATAGTCAGCGTGAACGCTCGAATGAATTTACAGTTACCGATGCTAATGGCGCAGAAACAACACGCAAATTCGGGACATTCGAAAATAATAATTTAAAAGACTACAGTGTTAAAACCGATTACACAATTGATATTACGGATAACAATCAAATCGGATTTGGCGGTTGGGGTACTTATTATGATATTGCTTATAATTATAGTCAAAATGATACTTCTACAATATTAGACAGGCATAATTTTGGAGTTTTAACGGGCGCTTATTTACAAGACAAAATAAAATTATTGCTTGGGAAAATTATTGTTCAACCAGGTATAAGAGCTTCTTATTATTCTGTAACAAAGCAAAATTATTATGAACCGCGTTTTTTTGCGTCATATAATGTTACAAAAAAGTTAGCCATTAAAGCCTCCACAGGAAGATTTTACCAATTTGCAAATCAGGTTACCAGAGAAGATATTTTGAATGGCAATAAAACATTTTGGATCTTGTCTGATGGTGCAAACGTACCGGTAAGTCAGGCCATACATTATATTGCAGGAATAAGTTATGATACAAGAAATTATTTATTTAGTGTTGAAGGCTGGTATAAAGATCTATCAGGCTTAACAGAACATTCTCTTCGTTTCAATAGAGGACCAACTCAAAGTTATTCGGAAAATTTTTATAAGGGTATTGGATACTCACAAGGTTTGGAATTTTTAGCGCAGAAAAAATTTGGAACCTTTAGCGGATGGATCAGTTATACAATGTCGAAAACAAGAAGCAAATTCGATATTTATTCACCCACTTATTATGCAGCGAATCAAGATGTACCTAATGAATTTAAAATTGTCGGGATCTATAAATGGAAAAAATTTGTTTTTTCAACTACATGGATATATGCTACTGGTAGACCTTACACTGCACCCTCAGGCGCTTACAATTTAACCCTTCTTGATGGAAGCAGTCAGAATTATTTCACGGTCTCTTCTAAAAATAGTTTACGCTTACCGGATTATCACCGTTTAGATATTGCTGCAACGTATATGTTTAAAAATGATAAAGGACATGAATTCGGAAGTTTTGGTGTTTCAATTTTCAATGTTTACAACCGAAAAAATACATGGTATAAAGAGTTTCAGATCTCTGACCAGCAAATTTTAGAAACTAACATTCAGTATTTAGGATTTACACCAAATTTAACGCTGTCATTAAAATTACATTAACATGAAAATAAAATTTATGATCTGCCTTATTCTTCTTGCTGCATTCGCTGCATGCAAAAAAGAATCAACAAATCCGGAATTTGAAGATAAACCTGTAATTGCTGCTTATTTAACTGTTGGTGATACAGCGCGGCTTAATATCTCAAGGTTAACGCCATTCGCAAGTAATTCGCAATTTTCTTCTGATAATATTAATGCTTTGCAGGTTTTTATTAATACAAACAATACTTCATACCAATTACAATCAAGAGGTAATGGAAATTATGTTGCAAGTAATCCATTCTTAAAAATTGATTCATCTTCAACATATAACTTAAGTCTGGTTTTCAATGGAAAAAATGTCACCGCTTCAACAACTATTCCTACAAAACCAAAAGGGTACACGCAATCGGCAACAAGTTTTAGCATGACTCAAATTACTGCTACTACTACAACATTTCCTACTTTCCCAGGGCCAATAAAATTAACCTGGATCAATAGTGATAATAGTTATTATCTTGTCGTAGTAGAAAATATTGAGGTCAGCCCGGAAGCCATTAATTTAAAAACCGATTTACCAACAAGGATCTTTAAAAATACTCCTCTTCAAACGAATACTTATGACATAAGAGCCAATCAATTTCATTATTTTGGAAATCATCGTTTGATACTTTACCACATAAACGCCGATTATGCTGCCTTATATACAAATAATAATAACAGCTCGAATAATCTCACAAACTCACAAACCAGTGTGAATAATGGTGCAGGGATATTTACAGGACTTAACGCAGATACTTTATATGTTAAAGTTCTAAAATATTAATTACAAAAATGTTTGCCGCCTTTAAAAATAAAATTTTATTTAGAATAATCATCCATGTTTTCGTATGGCTGTTGTTATTAATTTTTCCTTATTTGCTTTCCTATCACGAGTCTGCAGACTATGCAAGAATTCTAAAATATTCTTGGATCCCAATGATCTTTTACGCAATTATTTTTTATTCGAATTATTTCTACCTGATCGATAAAAATCTTTTTGACAAGAGAATCCTTACTTTTATTATTATTAATATTTGTTTGATCTCCATTTGCGTTTGGGCCAATTATGAAATACGTCAATTCATAACCTCATTGGTCCCGCCGAAAACGCCCAAATTACACAAAGCACCGGTGGAATTTTACATTTATAAGGATATAATTTCCATGATCATACCCATTCTTATATCTCTCGCGACAAAAGCAATAGAAAAATGGATAAAAACTGAAAGTGAAAAAACGCAAAAAGAAAAAGCAAATTTATATTCAGAATTACAGCATTTGAAGTATCAATTACAACCTCACTTTTTTTTCAACTCCCTTAATAATATTTATTCTTTGGTGGAAATTTCGCCGAGTATGGCGCAAGAAGCGATACATAATCTGGCTCAATTAATGCGCTATATGTTGTATGATGCAGATACAGGCAAGGCAAATTTATCAGCTGAAATTGAATTCATGAAACAATATATTAATCTCATGAAATTGAGGATCTCTGAAAAAACAATGGTTCAAGCCGATTTTAATGTTCCAACAGGAGAATGTAAAATTTCTCCGTTACTATTTATTTCTCTCATTGAAAAT
>JANYCL010000133.1 GCA_025360355.1 Sphingobacteriaceae bacterium | reverse complement strand
GTCAACGCCACCAGCGTATAAACCCGGCACCGGCTCAGCAGCGCGTCACCGGAGTAACGATTTTGGTTTAGAAAAAGAAAAATATTTGGGAGATGGAGTTGTTACAGGTTACGGAACAATTAACGGACGCTTAACTTACGTTTTCTCTCAGGATTTCACTGTTTTCGGAGGTTCTTTATCTGAAACTCACGCTGAAAAAATTTGTAAAATAATGGATCTTGCTGTGCAAAATGGTGCGCCATTAATTGGATTAAACGATAGCGGAGGCGCAAGAATTCAGGAGGGTGTTGTATCTCTTGGTGGTTATGCGGATATTTTTTACCGCAATGTTCGTTCAAGCGGCGTTATTCCGCAATTATCGGGAATTATGGGTCCGTGTGCCGGTGGCGCTGTGTATTCGCCTGCTATTACCGATTTTATTTTAATGGTTGAGAATACTTCGTATATGTTCGTTACCGGACCGAATGTTGTAAAAACCGTAACGCACGAGGAAGTTACCAGCGAAGAATTAGGTGGAGCGATGACACACGCGAGTAAAAGCGGTGTAACTCATTTCGCTTGTGCAAATGAAATTGAAGCAATCAATCACATAAAACAATTATTAAGTTACATGCCCCAGAATTGTGAGGAAGATGCGCCTTCAGTTCCTTATGAAATTGGTAATGAATTAAGAACAGGATTAAATTCAATTATTCCTGATAACGCTAATCAGCCCTACGACATCCGCGAAGTAATTGAAAATGTAATTGACGCTGATAGTTTTTTAGAAGTACACAGACATTTTGCCGAAAATATTGTAGTTGGTTTTGCACGTTTAGCAGGGAGAAGTATTGGAATTGTAGCTAATCAGCCTGCTGTGTTAGCGGGAGTTTTAGATATTCATTCATCAACTAAAGCTGCGCGTTTTGTGCGTTTTTGTGATAGTTTTAATATTCCGCTTTTAGTATTTGAAGATGTTCCCGGATTTTTACCGGGTACTGACCAAGAGTGGAATGCAATTATTACCAATGGCGCAAAATTATTATACGCGTTTAGCGAAGCGACTGTCCCAAGAATCACTGTTATTACACGTAAAGCTTATGGTGGTGCTTATGATGTGATGAATAGTAAACACATTGGCGCTGATATGAATTACGCCTGGCCAAGTGCAGAAATCGCAGTAATGGGTGCAAAGGGAGCCGCTGAAATTATTTTTAAAGGAGAGATTAGCACAGCAAAAGATAAAGACGCGAAATGGAAAGAGAAAGAAGCAGAATACCAAACGATGTTTGCAAATCCGTACCGCGCGGCAGAGAGAGGTTTTATAGATGAGGTTATTAAACCTGAAGAAACGCGGATGAAATTAATACGCGCTTTTAAAATGCTGGAAAATAAAGTAGATAAATTACCAAAGAAGAAACACGGTAATATTCCACTGTAATTCTTTCGAAACGCCGAGGACCAAACTCCCGAACCTGTGTCATCCTGACGTAAGTCAGGATCTATTCGGAGACGGAAATTATAAATTAAAACAAAGTTCATCAAATGGAAGACACAAACATTTTTTTTCATGCTTTAGCCTATATCGCTTTTATTGTTTTATCGGGCATTGCATTTTTGATCAGCTTTATATTTTTTGTAATTCGTGTTTCGCAAGGGCACCAACATCGCTGGAGTTGGTTGGCGGCTGCGATAATTACATTGCTAATTATGTTGTTCTCAATTTTCTTATTTGTGAACAAGGTAATGCACACTGTAAAAGATCTGGGCAATCACGTTGAGAAAAAATTTGAAGAATCGATGGAGGATCTTCAAAAAGCGGATACTTCGTATCAATACACAAAACTAAACACCAATGAAACGGTTAAAAAATTAAAAGAGTTTGAAGTAATGAATGCTGAAACCACTGCACCAAAAGAGTTTTATGTGTATTATGGTTTTAATGATTATTACAGAATGCCTTTAGCCTATCCTTTTTCTTTACACTCCACGGATGTATTAGAAAGTGCAACTTTATTTAATGAAAAAAATGTTTCAGAATTCAATATAAACGATAATGGGGAAGAAGATTGCGGCGTGAATGGCATCAGTGAATTTGCTTTCGATCACTCGGTAATAGTTGCTAAAATAAAAGAAGGGCAGGGTAAAAAGGAAGCGTATCAGGTTTATTCTTTTATTGAAAAAAAATTAGCCGTGCGCAATTCATTAAAAGAAGCTTTCCAAACCGCCCGCAAAGAATTTAATTACCGCGGTTATGATACTTTAATAAACGTTTTGGAGTACAATAAATTATTTAAGTAATTCAAAACCAAAATTTTCACCTAACAAAAAAGGCCCCGAATTACCGGAGCCTTTTTGTTTTATTTGAATTGATTATTTCATCAATATAACATGTCCTTTTAATTCATGTGCTTTACCAAATACGCTGGTACATGTAATGATCCAGCTGTAAGTTCCATCTTCGAGAACACCATATTTCACATCGTTTTTAGATTGCATGGTGCCGTCCCATCCTTTTTCAAAATCTTTAGTGGAAAATACTTTTTGTCCCCAGCGGTCAAATACGTTTAATTCATATTTTGTTACTCCAAAACCTTTTGGTTGGAAGACATCATTTAATCCATCGCCATTTGGTGTAAAGCTATTTGGCACATAAACACCAAAATCTTCTCCAACAACAAGTGATCTTATTAAAGTATCAATACAGCCTTTATCACTCTTAACAACTAAAACAACAGGATAAGTTCCCGGTTCAGTATAAGCAAATGTTGAATTTTGTTGTGTTGAAGTGTATTGTGCAGTATTCATAAAATACCAGTTCCAGCTAATGATCGTAGTACCATAAGAAGCATCTGTAAATGTTACAAACGGATCTTGATTGACGATTGGTTTAATTGGTGCGTAATTAAAATCAGCAACAGGATTCGGATAAACATCAATGTTAACAGGTGCTGCATTTGAAGAACAGCCATTATTATCCATTGCACTTAGTCCCAAAGTATAAGTTCCCGACTCAGGAAAACAATAACCGGCATTCTGAGCGCCTGTTATTCCTGTACCATTCACTAACCAGTTATAACTTGTAATATTTGCAGAACCGTTAGCGGTAAACGTTACACACGATGGTGCACAACCTCTGTTAGCACTGGCATTAATACTTATGTTTGGATTTTGATTCACAAGAATATTTGTATTGGCAGAATTGCTGCAACCGTTAGCTGTACCAATAACACTTACGTTAACCGAATTATTTCCGCTGTAAGCATAAGTTGCTCCTGTAGTATTACCCGGCTGCCAAATATAAGTTGTTGCACCGCTTGCCGAAATGTTTGCTGTTTGTCCGGCACACACCGTAGCGCTTGTTGCTGTTACAGTTGGTTGCGGGAAGAAAGTTAAATTAACAATGTCAGTTGCCGCACAATTAAATGCATCAGTTGCATTAACTGTGTAAATATAATTTCCTGCAACAGTTTCATTAATAGAATTTAAACTTGCTGATGGTCCTGATACCCAATTATAATTATACGGACCAGTTCCTCCTGCACCAACAGCGATCACATTGATCGGTGAATTTGCACAAGCGGAAAAAGTTGCGCTGTTAATTGCAACTGAGAATTGAGTTGGTTGTGTAATATTTGTTGATCCAATACTTGTACAGCCATTAGCATCTGTTACAGTACAAGAATAAGTTCCTGCAATAAGTAAAGAAGCATTTTGTGTGTTTTGAGTTGGAATTGTATTCCAAGAATAATTAAATGGTCCTGTTCCAACTGTAACATTCACTGTTGAACTTCCGTTTGCTTGTCCGTTACATAAAACATTACTGCCGCTAAAATTAAATACAGGAACCGGATTTATAAGAACTGTAAATGTTGTGCTAGCCGTACAGCTTCCTGAACTTACCAATAAAGTATAAACACCATTTGCTGCTGCTGTAACATTATTAATTGTTGGATTTTGTGTTGGACCAGTATAACCCGGCCCGCTCCACGCATATGTTGCTCCACCACTACCAAATAAATTTAAAGTTTGTCCAGCACAAACAGGACTATTACTTGCAATGTTTGGATTTGGTAAAGGTAAAACGCTTACGTTTGAATTAGCTGTATTTACACAGCCATTCGCATCAGTAACTGTTACAACATAAACACCGCTCATGTTTACTTGCGCTAATGGAATATTCGGATTTTGAACATTCGAAGTATATCCGCCCGGCCCTGTCCAAGAGTAGGTCACACCACCGTTAGATGTTAAATTAATTGTTGTATTCACGCAATTAGTTGGATTGCTTGTGGCAATAATTGGTAATGGATTTACGGTTACAGCAGTAGTTATGCTATTCGTACAGCCACTTGCATTTGTAACTGTTAAAGTATAAGTTCCGCTATTGGTTGAAGTAGGACTTGCTATAGTTGGATTTTGTGCAGGAGAAGCAAATGAAGGTCCTGTCCA
>JANYCL010000124.1 GCA_025360355.1 Sphingobacteriaceae bacterium | reverse complement strand
ATGGCGGAGGAGCTCCCGGTAATTTTAAACCAACTTTACCATCACCTTGTCCTGATGCACCATGACAGTGAATACAGTTCTTAGTATATAAAGCTTCTGCGTCTTTCATTACTTTATCTGATTGTGCAACCGGATTTTTTAAGTTTAATCCTGCAGCTTCGTAACCTTCCGGTGTGTTTGGATAACCATAAGGAATGTATCCGCGTGCTATAGATCCTTTTGCAGGTAAAAATTGAGTTGAATAAATTTCGTCACCATTTAATAAACTGGTTCCATAAACCTCAACGGATGGTGAGCGATACATATCAGGCATAAATTCAACACCCGGACTGTTTTCATCTCTTTTACCACAAGATGCTAAACCAATAATTACAACAGCTAATGTGATGCTGCTTACTATTGATCTTATGTTTTTATAATTTAGTTTCATACTTAACAATTTGTTTTGTCAAATTAATATGCAGGTTCAATATGTATAGTTCCTTTGTAATTTACTTCTTCAACACTATTTGCTTTTAAAATAGCTTCTGCTTTTTTTGCTTGTTCATCGTTTAACTCTAAATACACAACAAATTTATCATCTGTACTTCTTGGATCAGGGTTTTTAGCTTTTGCACCCGGTACTAACATGCAACGTAATAAATACGTTAATGCCATACCATGAGCTGCACAAAATACAGTTGATTCAAAAGTGATAGGAATAAATGCAGGCACTGCGAAATAATAAGCCCATGTTGGTTTACCGCCAATATCATTTGGCCAATCGTGTATCATCATGTACCACATCATTAAAGTTGCTAATCCAATACCTGTAAGGCCATAAAGAAATGCACATATTGCTAAGCGAGTTCTTGGAACACCAATTATACCATCTAAACCATGAACAGGACATGGAGTAAACACTTCTTTAATGCGAATGCCTGATGCACGCAGCTTTTTACAAGCCTCCATCATTGGCACTTCATCGCCAAAAACACCGTGTATTATTTGTTTAGTTGCCATATTATATTTTAATATTTTATTTTCTAATTAAAATTTTTAGTGTGTGCTAACGCCTTCATGTTTATGATTTGCAGCAGCTTTTTTCTGTGCCTCACCTGATGATTTCAAAATTGTTTTTAATTCAGCTTGTGCAATAACAGGGAAAAAGCGAGAGAACAATAAAAAGAAAGTTCCGAACATTCCGATCGTTCCAATAAAAATACCAATATCAATGAACGAAGGAGTATAAGTATTCCAGCTTGATGGTAAGAACGTACGTAATAAAGTAGGAACGATAATTACAAAACGCTCGAACCACATACCAATGTTTACTACAATAGATAAAATAAATGTTGCAAGAATTGATGTGCGTATTTTCTTGATCCAGAATAATTGTGGTGAGAATACGTTACATGTCATCATACACCAGTAACTCCAAGCTAACGGTCCGGTTGCACGGTTAAGGAATGCGTATTGTTCCCATTCTACACCCGAATACCAAGCCATAAATAACTCTGTTAAATAAGCCACACCTACTATAGAGCCCGTTACAATGATAACGATGTTCATGTACTCTATATGTTTAATAGTGATGTAAGACTCTAATTTGTAAATTTTACGAACCACTAACATTAAAGTTAATACCATCGCAAATCCTGAGAACACTGCTCCGGATACGAAATAAGGAGGGAAAATTGTTGTGTGCCAGCCCGGTAATATGGATGTGGCAAAGTCCATGGATACAATGGAGTGAACCGAGAATACTAACGGTGTGGAGAGACCGGCAAGCACTAAAGATGTTTCTTCGAAACGGCTCCAGTGACGAGCACTACCGCCCCAACCGAAACTTAAGAAGCTGTACATTTTCTTTTGCCAAGGCTTAATTACACGGTCACGGATCATTCCAAAATCAGGAATTAAACCAATGTACCAGAATACTAATGAAACAGTGAAGTAAGTTGATACCGCAAACACGTCCCATAATAATGGCGAGTTAAAGTTAGGCCACAAAGAACCAAATTGATTTGGCAATGGAAATAACATATAATCTAACCAAGGACGGCCGGTATGAAGCATTACGAAAATAGCTGCACACATTACAGCGAAAATTGTCATCGCTTCTGCAGAACGGTTAATACCCATTCGCCATTTTTGGCGGAATAATAATAACACGGCAGAGATCAATGTACCTGCGTGACCAATACCGATCCACCATACAAAGTTTGTAATATCCCATGCCCAATCGGCTGAGTTGTTAGAGCCCCAAGCTCCGATACCAACACCAATCGTGTAAGATAGACATCCAAGACCCCATAAAAAAGTTAAAGAAAAAATGGTAAGTAAAACATACCAGCCTTTCGAAGCTTTTCCTTCTATGGGAGCAATAATGTCATCAGTAATTTGTCGGTACGTTTTTGTACCTAAAATTAATGGTTCCCTGATTTCTGATTCTGCGTGCATATTCTTTATTTAATGTTATTAATATTATGCGTGTTTCTCTTCAGTTTTTTCTTCGTGTTTCTCTTCGGTTTTATTTCCTTCTTCTCTAAGAACAGGTTCTTCCTGATTTCTTACTTTTACTAAATAAGAAACAGTTGGCTTCACTCCAAGATCTTCTAATAAGAAATAATTACGTTCATTAGCGCGCCATTTTGCGATCTCTGAATTTTCATCATTCACATCACCAAACATTATCGCGTTGGTAGGACAAGCTTGCTGACAAGCAGTTTTAATCGCACCATCAACAACAGGGGCCATTGCTTTTTTCGCTTCGAGTTTCCCTGCTTGAATACGTTGCTGACACATTGAACATTTTTCCATTACACCACGGGAACGAACAACAACATCCGGATTCAATACCATTCGTCCTAATTCTTGTTGTGCAGGATTTACATTTGCAAATAATGGATTTGCATTATAATTGAACCAGTTAAAGCGACGAACTTTAAACGGACAGTTGTTTGCGCAATAACGTGTACCGATACAACGGTTATACGTCATCATATTTAAACCTTCACCACTATGGCTAGTTGCTAATACAGGACAAACTGTTTCGCAAGGCGCGTGATTACAATGTTGACACATGATCGGCTGGAAAGTAACCTTCGGATTATTTGAAGGCGTTTCCATGTCCAAATAAATTTGTTTGTAGGCTACTTTTTCTTCAGCACCTTTTTCTTTGTTCATGTCAGAAGAATAATAACGGTCGATACGTAACCAGTACATATCACGCGTTCTGCTGATCTCAAGTTTACCAACAGTAGCAACGTTATTTTCTACACCGCAAGCAACAACGCAAGCTGCGCATCCGATACAAGAAGTCATATCAATACTTAAACCCCATTTGTGGTTCATGCGCGGATAATCTTTCCAGAGATCAACTTCTGCAATAGGAACTTTACCTTCATGCGTTTGCATCATGGTAGCAGGATTCCATTCTTCTTTTTCTTTCTCTTTGAATTCTTTTAAAGATACTTCGCGCAAGATCGCTTCTTCACGACCCATAATTGTATGCTGTATTTGAGTAGCAGAGAATTTATGGGTTTCTTCTGTTTTTGTTATTGTAACAGAAGGAGAACCGAATTGAATTGTATCGTTAGAAATATTTAAAAACCAAAATGCATTAACACCAACTCCATCAGCAACTTTCAAATTTTTTGCATTGCGACCATAACCCAAAGCTAAACCAATAGTACCAGGCATTTGTCCGGGCTGAGGTAAAACAGGAACGTTAACTGTAACACCATTAACAGAAAGTGTAGCAACGGTTCCAATAATATCCTGACGTAACATTTCATTTAAGCCCATTGCTTTTACATCAGCAGGAGCCATTGTGATATAATTATCCCAAGTTACTTTAGAAATAGGATCAGGTAATTCCATTAACCATGGATTATTACTTTGGTTACCGTTACCCAAACCAATTTTTTCGTAAACCGCTAATTCAAATGCACCACCTTTAACTGAAGTTGCCATAGATGCAGCTTTGTTATAATCGGGAGTAGGAAGAATTTCAGGAACAATATTAGTTGTTGGTTGAGCAACTTCTGTTTTTGCTGTATCAATTGCATTTAAAGAAGCAACACCACTCATGATCGGCATACCCGCCGAATCTTTTGCCATTACAACAACCGGAATTTCTTTTGCAATATTTACTTTTAAAACACCATCGTGTAAAGTATGCGCCCAGAAAGAAGCAAAATCTAAATATTTCCCTTGTTGTGGGAAAACATGATTTTGCCAATAAGCTTGTAAGTATGTATAATAATTTGATCTAACACCTGACCAAGCTAATAATGAATCCTGGAACTGACGTGTACCTTCGTAACGCGGTGCACTGAAAATAGGATTGATAGTTGGTTGTTGTAAACTGAAATGACCTGCTCTTGGATTTGCATCATTCCATGATTCTAAGTAATGATTATCAGGACAAACAACATCTGCCATTGTAGAAGTTTCGTCCAATACCTGAGAGAAAGAAATTTTTGTACCTACTTTTTTATAAGCATCACCAAATTTTAATGAAGCAGGAGATGTATAGACAGGGTTACAATTACAAGTCATCAAAACAGACACTTTACCTGCATTCATATCAGCAACTAGATCAACAAATTCTTTATCGTTAGCTTGTTTTAAATTGAAATGATTAACGTGATCAACAGTTTTACCATAGTTATCTAACATTTTATTAATGCCGTTCACTAAAGTTTGAACACCTTCATCATTTGCACCTGAAACAACAAGTGAATTTCCTTTATTCTCAACTAATTCTTTTGCAACTTTTAAAATTGCTTTTTCAGATTCAGGATTTGATAATTTAGTATCACCTGAAACTTTTGCGTTTCCTGTTGCAGATGCAACTTCATTATATAACGCGGTAACTGCTTTACCATATTCTGACGGCTTAACCATGTAACGGTAATCGGCATTTGCACCGGTTAACGACATGTTAGCTTCGAAATGGTAATGTTTGCTCATCACCGGATTTTCTTTAGAAACTTTACGTGTTTTGCTGTATTGGTTAGCAAATTCGATCGGGTTTAGCCATGTTCCTAAAAAATCGCAAGCAATTCCAACAATGGTTTTTGCTTTATTAAAATTGTACGATGAAACAACTGCTTTTCCAAATACATTTTTATTTGCTGCATTTAAAGCTGA
Source organism: Sphingobacteriaceae bacterium (assembly GCA_025360355.1). Lineage (GTDB taxonomy): Bacteria > Bacteroidota > Bacteroidia > B-17B0 > Aurantibacillaceae > JAHEYG01. The sequence continues at coordinate 9,501 of JANYCL010000124.1, read as the reverse complement.
ATAGGAAACTGCATCGTAAGTAACGTGTTTTGTGTTTGGATGTTTTGCTGTAAACTCAGCTACAACTGCTTTAGTTGTAGGACTGATAATTGATGAAGTTAATATAACGGTGTTACCGGAACCTATTGCTTTTCCAACTATTTCATCAGCATTTTTCCAAGTAGAATAAGAACCTTTAACAACAGGACCTACTAAACGGGCACCATCATATAAACTTAAAATAGAAGCTTGAACACGTGCACTTGTAGCACCGTAAGATACTTTTGATAATTCGTTGCCTTCAATTTTTACCGGACGGCCTTCACGTGTTTTCACTAACACAGATGCGTAATCGTGGCCATCATAAAAAGTTGAAGCATAAAAATTAGCTACACCCGGAGTTACTTCCTCAGGTTTTACAACATAAGGAATTGCTTTGTTAACAGGAGTTTCACAAGCAGCTAATGCAACTGCAGCTGTAGAAAAGCCCATTACTTTTAAGAAATCACGACGGCTAGTGCCGGATTTTTCTTCTTCTCCATTTAGAAATTCATCTATAGGAAGCGGTTCAGCAAACTCAGTTTGATGTTGCTTTAAAAACTCAGGGCTTTCGTTTAATTCGGATAAGCCTCTCCAGTATTTTTTTGACATAGACATCTATTATATTATCGTTAGTACCGGTTTAATAATGACATTTTGCACATTCAAGTCCACCAATTTTATCAACGGTAAACTTAACATCATAATGTCCTTTATATTTTTCTTTTAATGCTTTGTGTAAACGGTCGTAATAGGCATTACCTTCCATTGCAACTTCAGTTTTGCGGTGACACTCGATACACCATTTCATTGTAAGTGGTGCGCGTTGTTCAACTGTTGTCATTTTTTTAACATCACCGTGGCAATTTGCACAATCTAATTTTCCAACTACAACGTGTTGCGAGTGATTGAAATAAACGTGATCAGGTAAATTATGAACCTTTAACCATGTAAGTGGATTTGTTTTTGAATCGTCGTATTTTCCGCTAGCAACATCAAAACCTGCTGCTGCATAAATTTTACCGATCTCTTTTTCAGAACCTGCGTTTGCAGTTTTTGTAATTCCTTTATGACAATTCATACAAACGTTAACTGAAGGAATACCCGCATGACGGGATTTTTCAACTGTGTTATGACAATACTGACAAGCAATTTCATTATCTCCTGCGTGAATTTTGTGAGAGAATTTTATTGGTTGACTAGGGTGATAACCTTTTTGTGTTTCCCAATCGTAATAAACACCTATATCGAAACAAGCATCCCAACAACTCTTCATTCCCATAAAACCAATTACGATGCAAAGTACACCAACTAAACGGCGGTGACCACTGATCCATCCTTTTGCTTCTTCGAAAAAAGTAACATCCGGATTTTCAGGTTTGCCTTCAACTCTGTTAGCGTTGTTTTGCATTGACATGCGAACGCTGCGGAAAGTTGTGATCAATATTGCTAAAATAACAACTAAACCAAGTGTAAAAAATAATGGATCAATACCCGGTTTAACTGCTTCTCCTTCACCTTCAGGGCCTTTAGTAGCACCGGCAGGACCAGCAACAACAGGAGCAGGACCTTTAATGAAACCAATGATAGATTCAATATCTTTTGGAGTTAATTGTCCTTCAAAAACCGTCATTGCAGATTTGTTATTTTCCGCAAAAATTTTGTTGGCATAAGCGTCTCCGCTCTTAATGGTTTTTTCGCTGTTTAAGATCCACTTGTTGATCCAGTCTCCTTTTGGAGCGCGGTCAAAAACGCCGGCTAAACCCGGACCAGTTATTTTTTGGGAAGTGTGCGAGGAGTGACAAACTGCGCAATTTTGCTTAAACAATTTAGCTCCGTCCTGAGCGCTGATGTTGCCCGAAAAGATCACGAACATCATTACTACCCCAAGCAAAGATTTAAAAGAAAAATGAAACATACGGCTATCTATATTTTTACAGGAAGAAATCCTGGTTTGTTGTTTGTTAAATGACACTATAATGACAGTTTAATGCTGGCAAATTTAGCAGAAGAAATCATATTAAAATCGTAATATTTAAATATTTTTAACAAAGGATGTAATTTATAATAATTCTAAATAAGCTATTCTGACCAATGTCATTTTTCAACCGATAAAGCTAATTTTGGTGTAGAAATTAGTTTTAAAAAGGGTTATTCTTACCTTTGAAAGAACTGCATTTTTTTGAAAGAATTCCAATTAATAGTCGCTAAACTTAGTTTTAAAAAAATCATTAATGTTTTTTGGATTTTTGCATCTTACTATGTTTCAAAAATTTACAAAAAACCATTCATAAAAGCGCTTCCCATCAGCATCTCCATAGAACCGACAACCAGTTGTAATTTACGTTGTCCGGAATGCCCAAGTGGTTTGCGCCAATTTACCCGACCAACCGGAATGTTGGATGCCGATTTTTTTAAAAAAATAATTGCTGAACTAAAAAATACACTCGTAAATCTTACTTTTTATTTTCAAGGCGAACCTTATTTAAATCCTAAATTTTTAGATATGGTTAAACATGCTTCTGAAAATGGAATTTTTACAATAACCAGCACAAACGCTCATTATTTAACTGATGAAAATGCAAGGAAAACCATTGAAAGTAAACTAGATAAGCTTATAATTTCGGTAGATGGCACAACTCAGGAAACTTACGAGCAATACAGAATTGGCGGTGATCTGAACAAGGTAATTGAAGGCACGAAAAACATTGTAAAATGGCGCAAAGAATTAAAAAGTAAACGACCCTTAATTGTGTTTCAGTTTTTAGTTGTAAAACCAAACGAACATCAAATTAATGATGTTTATAAATTAGCCGAAGAACTTGGCGTTGATGATGTAAAATTAAAAACCGCACAAGTTTATGACTTTGAAAATGGAAATAATTTAATTCCCGATAACGAAAAGTATTCCCGTTACAAAGAAAATGAGAATGGCAAATGGTCGATAAAAAATAAATTATTGGATCAATGCTGGCGGATGTGGAGCGGTTGTGTAATTACCTGGGATGGATTAATTGTCCCTTGTTGTTTTGATAAAGATGCGAAACATCAATTAGGAGATCTGAAAGAACAATCGTTTAAAAAAATTTGGTTATCGGATGGATACAATAATTTCAGAAGTTCTATTTTAAAGTCAAGAAAAGAAATTGATATCTGTACAAATTGTACTGAAGGAACAAAAGTTTGGGCTTAGCGTTTATTCGCTTCTTTAATATAAGCATCCAAAGCACCACTCATACTCGGGTTTTGAGGATTTGGAGCAAACACATCTAAACGATAACCTAATTGTTTTACAGTTTGTGCAGTTACATGTCCGAACGCTGCAATACGAGTATTGTTTTGTTTAAATGCAGGGAAATTATGTTTTAAAGATTTGATCCCTGCGGGAGTAAAAAACACAAGCACATCATATTCATTTAGATTTCTAATATCGGTAAGATCAGCTGCAACAGTACGGTAAAAAACAGCTTTTGTATACATGATATGTAACTCATCTAAAAAATCAACGATCTGTTCTTTGTGAACATCAGATACAGGTAATAAAAATTTTTCTTCTCTGTTTTTTCTGATCACATCTACAAGATCCAGAATTGTTCCGTGTCCGAAAAATATTTTGCGTTTGCGGTATTGAATATATTTTTGAAGATAGTATGCGGTTTGTTCGTTGATGCAAAAATATTTCATGGTTTCAGGAACAGTGATCCGCATTTCATTACACACACGGAAATAATGATCAACCGATTGTTTACTGGTTAAAATTACTGCTTGATGCTGTAAAATATCTACCCGTTGTGCTCTGAAATCAATTGCTGTTAAACCTTCTACTTTAATGAACTGCCTGAAATCTGTATACAAAGCATGTTTACGTGTTAATTCAACATACGGGTTTTTATCAGTATCAGGTTTTGGCTGCGATACCAAAATATTTTTTACACGCGATTTAGGATGGTTGCTGACTTCAATAACCGGAAGCGGCGGCGGAACATATAAAGGTTGTTTTGCATTCTTGCGTTCTTTCTTCGGTAAAACTACTTCTTCTTTCTTTTGGATCTTCTCAGGTTTTACAACGGCCTTTTTTACCGGTTTAACTTTTACTTTGGAAACTTTTTTTGCCTTAACTTTCTTAATTACCTTTTTCTTTAGCGGCTTTTTTTTAGGCTTCGATTTTGCTGAAGATCTTTTTGCAGGTTTTGATTTTTTAGCTTTTTTGGCTTTGCCTCCGCCCTTACGTAAAGACTTAGATTTTGTTTTTTTAGCCGCCATAAAAATTAAAAATTAACTACTAAAAATTTTATTAATACCAATAATGGTAGGATTTCTAAAGCGCAAAGATAAACAAATAATTGTAACAAGCCCACACCCCTTTCTATACCCGCAAATAAAAAACCGCGGTAAAGTCTTAATACATAGCCCAAAACAAGGAATAAAATTGCAGGAAAAACAAACCATTTCTGGTTAACAGGCGACACCTCAACAATGATCATTACCGGTAAAAGTATTACGCCAATGGATTGATTAATAATTAAAGTATTATTTATGTATTCGCTGAATATGTTTGTAGTTTGAGTTACAAAACCAACCACACTCGCCATTATTAATTTAACCGAATAAGTTAACACAACAACCAAAACAAAAAATAAATACTGAAATAGACTTCCGTTTTTATTTAATACAGAACCAAATAAAACATTGAGTTTGTAAAACAAAAAAGCTGCCATTAAAACAAATACTATACTCAGTATAACAGATACGCGTTTCAAAGGCCCGTAATCTTCGCGCTCAATTTGTTTTGCTACTTGTAAACTATAAGCAGCATTAAGAACCCTGAATGTTTTTTGAGGTGATGTCGCTTTTAATAATACCAATAAACATAATGATAGAAATAAAACAAATGAAGGCCAATAAAGATGTTCAAGGGTATTAAAAATAGCAGTATCGTGTATCGGTTTTAAAAGATGATCATGAAACAAGGGCTCGTAAGCCGGATTATTTTTTATGAGGTTTGTATGTAAAGCCAAACCAATGATCATTTAGTAAATTATTAAAGTGCAAATGTTCTTGAAATACAAAAACCGAATTTAACCTGGCTTTTCGACCAAGTATCACTGGTATAAGGAATAAAACTGTTTTCGATCAATGCAGGTGCATTTGTGAAGAACATACTAAAAACATGACCGCCCGTTTCCATTTCAAAACCAAAAGCCAGCGGATTAAATGCTGTAGTATTATTTTGATAATAAGGTGAGAAATTATAAAAGTAATCAGCGATCAAACACATACGTTTCGAAACTTTAATTCGTCCGCCCATTCCAAGAGAAAAGAATCCATTAGGATCTTCCGAAAGGTTTTTTGAGTTAATGCGCTGCTGAACAAAATTACGATGCAAATAAGAAGGCAATACTTCTATCGATAACCAATCGTTTAATTTGCTTGCGATAATTAATTGCGAAAAATAATTAAAGCGGTGCAATTCATTTGTTTTAAAATCTTTTACAACACCTGCATACAATTGTTCAGGCTTCATAGATGTGTAACCCATATCTAAAAATAAAGTCATTGTGAAAGGAACTTTAAAGTGTTCTTTCTGACTAATAATTTTCCACTTGATGCTTCCATCATAAGTTTCGCGGTATCGGCTGCGGCCAATTCCAATTGTTAAGTTATCGGTAACTCCGTAATCAAACGACCAACGAATATCACTTGCATTATCAAAACCAAAATAACTATGCGCTGCTTCGTTTAAAGCATTTTGGCCGTTATCCATATTATAAACATTTCCAAAACGGTGGGAGATCCGAAAATCGAGATTATTTTTTTTAACTGTTTCAACAGTTTGCGCATTACCTAATTTATAAGTTTTAAAAGTGGCGTAAACTTTTTTAGGCTTCTCATCTTTTTTATCCTCAACTAAACTTAACAGATCATCCTGCGAAAAAACATTCAGAGTAAAAAATATCGATAAAAAAAGCAATGATGATTTCATGTGTTAGTTTTAAACATTCAAATATAAAAAAAGGACTGAAATATTTCAGTCCTTTCTGATAAAATAGAATAACAATTATTTTTTAACAAATGGTTCCATCGTCACATTTACATCAACATCAACTAGCTCAGCAATATTTTGTATATAAAGTGAAGGAACTTTAATGCTATAATCGGCCACTTTTATTTTAAATGTTGATTTTAAGATAAGATCATCTCCTTTTTTAGTAATGGTGCCATCAGCAGTCGCCTCTTTCGTAACACCATGCAAAGTCATTTTACCTGTAACAGTTACTTTAGTTTCTCCGTCTTTCGATAGATCAACTTTCTCGTTAACTTTTCCTTTAAAAGTTGCTAATCTGTTCGGATAAGTGTCTTTACCGTCAACAACAACCTTTTTATCTGTTTCAATATAATTTTCATTAAAGTGCTCTTCCATTAAAGCAGCTTTAAATTTAAACTGCGACATAACAACTCCAAATTGCAGATCGTTAGTCTCAGGTTTATAAGCCGCAATAGGTTCTTTATTGGTTGCTTCAATATCTTCCAATGGTGATTTTGACAAAAAATGGATATTGCTTCCTTCTTTTTTGCTTTTATACATTTGTTGCGCGCTGGCATTTAAACCAACGATCACACACAGACTTAAAATTAATTTTTTCATAGTTTATCTTAATTCAATAATTATACCAAAAATAGAAATTATTTCACACCAATGAAATTGTTTTTTAAGGGTAGTGTGGAATGAAGCCTAATTTGGACTTTATTGTGAATTTACATCCAAATTTCTGCTTCATTCAATGATATTCTCATCTTTTAGATATTTTTCTATCAATCTCGGAAAAGCATATTTATTTATTTCACTTAATTTAACCTTAATCATTCCCTTTGGCACTTGCTTAGTTCTTACGCGATAAAATGTAGTATATAAGTGCTGATGGGATAAAACATGTTTATATTCCTTTGACACTTTTTCAATATTAAAACCTTTTTGTTTAATGATATTTTTAAGTTCTTTCACTTTTAATACCTCTAACGGTTTTTGTCTTCTGTCTGTTTCGATCAAATAAAATTCGTATAGATCTTGCCATATATCTTTAGTAAGACGTTTGTTTATAAAGAATAGTTGCCCGGTAGTAAATAAAATATAATTGAAATAACGATCCGTTACTTTTATTTTTTTTGATTTAAAAGGAAGTTCATTTACAATTTGTCTCGCAAAAGCAACGCACTTCGAATTAAAAATGCAATTCTCACAATCAGGATTTACCGGCCGGCAATATAAAGCACCGAATTCCATTATGGCTTGGTTATAAATTGCTGCTTCTTTTTTGGGAAGTAATTCGTTGGCCAGTTCCTGAAAATATTTTTTTCCTTCGCCGCTATCAATTGGCAGCTTCACTCCAAACACCCTGCTTAAAACACGATAAACATTCCCATCAACAACAGCATGAGGAAGATCATATGCTAAACTTGCAATTGCGGCTGCGGTATAATCACCAACTCCTTTTAATTCACGTATCTCAACATACGTTTTTGGGAAAACACCTTTGTACTTAATGACAATGTTTTTAGCGGTTTCATGCAGATTCCGGGCTCTCGAATAATATCCTAGTCCTTGCCAGTGTTTCATAACCTCATCAACAGGCGCATTAGCCAGATCTTTCACTTTTGGATAGTTCTTTACAAATTTCAGGTAGTAGCTAAGTCCTTGATTTACTTGCGTTTGCTGAAGGATAATTTCAGATAACCATATTTTATAAGGGTCTTTTATACCCCTCCAGGGGAGGTTTCTTTGGTTGGTTTTAAACCATTTTATGATCTTTTTGGCGAAGAAATCCATGTTCAGACTACAAATTAACAGAAAATCTAAAAATTATTTTTCAGTTATATAATAAATACTATCTTTGCCTCCCATTTTGAATATTCAAATTATTGATTTTAAATACTTTGTAAAATGACTAAAGCTGACATTGTAAACGAGATTTCCGAAAAGACTGGCATTGAGAAAATTGCTGTTCAAGCTTCTGTAGAAGCGTTCATGAAATCGATCCGTAACGCCATGATTGAAGGTAAAAACGTATACCTGAGAGGTTTCGGAACGTTTGTTGTAAAAAAACGCGCCGAAAAAATTGGACGTAACATTTCTAAGAACACAACGGTTGTAATTCCGGCACATTTTATCCCGGCATTTAAACCGGCGAAAACTTTCTCTGAAAGAGTTAAGAAAAATGTGAAGGTTGCTGAACCGGAACAAAAAAACGAAGATTAATAAATGACCAAGGTTAAAAAAACACAGCTTTTGCTTATTGTTGCGGCTGTTGTTTTGTCCGTTCTTTTATATTTTGCACCAAAAAATTCAGGAGCTGCTGCTAAAGAAAATTTAGCCGCCTCTTCAGGAAAAAACACCGAAACCATTGAGGTTTTTGTAAAAACAGCTTTAGGAACTTTAAGCAACGACTTAAAACCAAAAGCCGAAAACAAAAATTTAGATTGCGTTATTTCTTTTTGGGATAAGAATAAGCGACCTGATATTGCTTCCTTTTATTTCGAAAAACAAATGGCGAAAACTAATAAAGCTGTTAACTGGTTTAAAGCCGGCGATCGTTATTATTACTCGGTTCGTTTTATTAAAGATCCCGAAGAAACACCACTATTATATTCAAGCGCGATGCGTTGTTATGAGAACGGTTTAAAATTGGATCCCAACAATGCAGATGCTAAAATTATGCTAGCCTCTTGTTTTGTGGAAGGTTCTCCTGATCCAATGAAAGGTATTACAATGCTTCGCGAAATTGAAAAAACCGATAGCAACAATATTACCTTACAATTGAACTTCGCTTTTTTTTCGGTAAGATCGCAGCAATGGGATAAAGCCATTCAGCGTTTCCAAAAGGTAATTAAAATAGATTCAACTTACATTGAAGCTTATTTACACCTTGCAGATGCTTACGAACAACAAGGACAAAAAAATAAAACTATTGAAGTGCTTGAAAAATACAAATCGAAAACAGACGATGCGTTAACAAAGCAAGAGATAGAAAAATACATACAACAATTAAAAATTAATTTAAATAAATAATATTATGCCAAGCGGTAAAAAAAGAAAAAGACATAAAATGGCGACTCACAAACGCAAAAAACGTTTGAGAAAAAATCGTCATAAGAAAAAATAGATCTTTAAACCGGAGGCTTTCCTCCGGAAAAGGTCTAAAATTAGTATTAACCCATTCGTCACTTCTTGCATGACTTGTGTCATCCTGAATGTGATGAAGGATAAAAATATTTTAGCGTGAATTACGATTTAGTTATCAATTCTACGCCTAACGAAGTTGTTATAGCTCTTTTAAATGAAAAACGTTTAGTTGAGCTTCATCGGGAAAAAAATAATTCCAAATTTTCGGTAGGTGATATTTACTTCGGTAAAGTTAAGAAGGTTATGACCGGACTTAACGCTGCCTTTGTAGATGTGGGATACGAAAAAGATGCATTTTTGCATTA
>JANYCL010000123.1 GCA_025360355.1 Sphingobacteriaceae bacterium | reverse complement strand
TGTCTTCCCTCTCCTGTGAACAGGCGGCAAATAAAATTATCGCAGCTAAAAAAAGAATGGATCTTATCATGACTAACGTGTTAGATAAGTAAATATATAACAATTGACTTAAAAACCTAGAAAAACATTTACTCCTTTTACTCACTTATTGCATGGTTTTAACACTTGTAAAAGGGCTAAAATTTTTATACCTTTAAATAATATTAAAAAAACCTTACTCATGAAAAAAATATTTTTTTTAGCCATCGCAGTTATAGCAGCTATAAGTTCTGCTTTTATTTCAACGCCTGCATTTACTGAATTAGCACTTAACGCGGCAATGCCCGAAGGTTCCTATAAAATGAAAGATGTAGGTGGAAAAGAAGTTTCTTTAGATGAAGCTAAAACCGCAAAAGGTTTATTGGTTATTTTTTCTTGCAATACTTGTCCGTACGTTAAACTAAGCGAAACACGCATTAAAGAATACAGCGATTTTTGTTTAGCAAATGACATTGGATGCATTATTGTGAATAGTAATGAAGCACAACGCAGCGAAGAAGATAGTTTTGATGCGATGAGTAAATATTACACCGCACAAAAATTAAAATGCTTTTATACTGTTGACGCAAGTTCAAAATTAGCGAATGCTTTTGGCGCGACCCGTACACCGCAATGTTTTTTGTTTAATGGTAAAGCGCTTATTTACAAAGGCGCTATCGACGATAACGTAAAAGATCCTGCAGCGGTAAAAGAAACTTATTTAAAAGATGCGCTTAATGCTGTTGTAAAAAATACTGTGCCTGCAAAACAGGAAACCAAATCGATCGGTTGTACTATTAAGAGAGTTGAATCCTAAACTACTTTTTAAAAATGAATACATTAAAGCGATCAATATTTTTGATTCTCTTTATTCCATTTTTTTGTCATTCTCAGGAATATGATAAAAAAGCTTTAGGTATTGGGTTCAGCACTTTTGCCGCTTCAAACAACTTAGTTTTACCACTTCCTTATTCAGTTTCTGTCATTGGAAATTATAAACGACACGAATTAGGTTTAGGCTGCGACATTTACAATTCCTTCGATGTCATTCTAGGCGTTCATGCAAACCATAAATATTATTTACTGAATAAAGAAAAGGTATTTAATATTTTTACTGATTTTAGTTTGCATTATTTGAATTATGGAATGGGTGGTACCCGTCCTGTACGATATTATAATTATTCTAATCCTGATGAGAACTGGATTCAAACAAAATCCCTTCTAAATACTTTTGGTATAGGTTTTAGATTATTAATTGTGAAAAAAATATCATTATTTAGTGTTTTTTCAGGCGGATATAATTATTACGAGAGAAAATATTCACCAACTAATAAAGAAGAAACAGGGATTATAGGATTTAATCCGGGAAGTTATTTTGTTCCTATATTTTACATCAAACTAGGAATATCAGTGAAACTTTATAGGACATTAAGCAATTAGAAATTATCGAACCATTCAAAGCATAATATTTTATGAACCCATTTAAAAAAATACAGAATTATTTTATTGGCGGTATCACATCAACTACGGATGATGTTTTTGAAAAAGCAAAGGCTGAAGTGCTTTTTAATTTCACTGCTTTTTTCTTTATTGCCAATCTCCCTTATGCTGCTCTTTCTCTTACCTTAACATGGTTTCACATATTTCTCGGTTATTCAACTATTGTTGGATTAGGATTGGTGTTTTTTATTCTGAGAAAATATAAAAGCATTAAAATTGCAGCCACTTTTTATTTATTGAACCATGCCATGCAAAACATTTCCCATTTCCTTATTGATAATGGCCGTTTGGAAATGCAAGGCATTTTGTTTTTCCTGCTTTTTGTTTTAGTAGGTTTTATGACCTTAGGAAGGAAATGGGGATTTTATATCTTTATTTTTGTTGTAATCGCCATTTGTATTGGTATCTACAATATTGCAACCAATCTTTCTTTATTTTCATTTCCACCAGAATTAGCCGATCCGGTGAGTGAAGGCTTCATGCAATATCTTACACTCATTCCCTTAATTCTTAATGTGTATCTTGTTTCAGAATTTGTAAAGGCACAAAATAATGCGGGAGTTCAAATTCGTAAGCAAAAAATATTACTCGAAAAAAATAACGACGAACTTGAAATGCAAAAGCAGGAAATAATCTCCAGTTTAAATTATGCTAAACGTATCCAACACGCCGTTCTTCCAATGGAAGAAACCATTTTCAAAAATATCCCCAACGCATTTATTTATTATAAACCCCGCGATATTGTAAGCGGTGATTTTTATTGGTTCCATGAGGTCGATAAAAATAATTATACAATTGTTTGCGCCGATTGTACAGGACATGGTGTACCTGGTGCATTAATGACAGTTATAGGGTCTAATTTATTAACTCAAATTGTTACTGAAGGAAAAGCAACAAGTCCTTCAGGTATTTTAGAAGAACTTGATGAAAAAATAACAGCAACTTTAAAACAGCAAAAAGATCACTTGCAAATTATTCAAGACGGAATGGATCTGTCATTATTAACAGTAAACAAAACAAAAAAAGAATTTATTTTCACAAGCGCTAAACGTCCGGCTATTTTACTAAGAAATGGCGTTCTGCAGGAATTTAAAGGGAGCAAAAATACACTAGGCGGTTTACGAAGCGGCGAGAAAAAATTTGAAGAAATAAAAATGAATTATCACGAAAATGATATGATCTATTTATTTACAGATGGGATTACAGATCAGTTTGGTGGCGACAAAAACAAAAAACTATCCATTAAACGCCTACGCGAATTACTGATGAACATTCATTTACTCCCCGTTCAGGAACAAAAACAAAAAGTGGATAGTAAAATTACAAATTGGGTTGGAAAAAATGAGCAGACAGATGACATTTGCTTGATTGGCATTAAGCTTTAGAAATTATCAAACCACTGCCTTTGTCGCGGAATTTTAATATCACTGAGCATACTGGTTTTTAAATTAATTGTTAAGCTATAACTTTTTCTGAATCCAAACGGTATCCAATCAACACGGGCTTCCCAACATTTTAAGTCGCGGTAAAGATTTACGCTTGTATAACTTAATTGCTTATTAGTAAAATCATAACCGCTTGTTGCGCCGATCTTCCAATATTTTGTAACGTTGATTGCCCCGCTAAAGTTTAAACTCTGAATATATTTTATTTTAGCTTTTATATATGGCTGAGTAATATTAAGATTATAAAAAACATTTAGGTTCCATGGCAGCGGACCTTCTGTCACAGCTTTCTTTTCTGCCCCTCTCTCCGCACCGTTAGTCATGTTGGGTGGCTTACGTGCATTTTTTATTGCTTCCACAATATTTGAACTAAAAGCAGCATTAACAGCAATGTTAGCTGAAGTAAATCTTGCCAGTTTGCCACTTTCACCAAATTGATATCTCGCTACGTCACGCTTATGCAAAGTATCATAAACGTAAGGATCGAAAACTGCATTCCCCACCAGATCAAAGAATTTAAATAATTTATTACGTGCACTAAGATTTAAATTGCTTAATCTAAAACTATCAGCAGCAAAATTATAAGAGCCGCTAATACTTAAATTTTGCATTAATGTTTTCTTATTATATACATAACCTGTATCTGTTTTCTGACGAATTTTTGCTTCTAAATTATTGCTTAAATTAAAATTTAGCGTGTTTTGTTTTCCAAGAGCAGGACCGCTAAAAATACCATTTTGAAAAATGCTGTAGTATTGTTTGTGACCAAGTGTATCAACTGAAACTTGTTTCCAAAAGCCGTACTGCTCCTTACCAAAATCAGGCCGGTATAAATACGTGAGAGTTGGGATCACCAAGTGTCGTATTTGCTTGATACGTTTGAATTTAAAAACATAATCCATAAATAACTTTGTGGAAACCGCTGTTGTAAGATTCATGTCGTAACCGGTGGCAAAACGATTTACTGTGTCAATTTTTAAAGTTTTAGTGTCATTTATAAATTCTTCCTTTATTGTTTTTGCATACATTACTGAACTTAAATTTACCGCAGGCGTTACAGTAATATATTTCAAAACATTGAAGTTGGTTGATATAGGCAAGGTGTGACGAATACCATAACGCATTCTGTTTTCAATATTGCCTTTAAATAAAATGGAATCGTAACCCGATAAAGTATTTCGTGCTTCCAATAAATAATTCATGCCAATTTTATCAAACACATTCGGACGAACTGCATTTGCTCTTTTAAACGGGAAAAACCTATTAACATTAAACGTTAATTGCGGAAATGTGAGATCAACCGCGCCGCTTATTGTGTTCTGACTTCCCATTGCGTTTATACTAATTGAACTCCACCTTGTACTTTTTGTTAAACTAACGTTCGACTGAAATGTATTTGAAAGATATTGCCCGGAATTAAGTGAATTAAATTTATTATATTTTTGATTTAAATAATTTACGTTCGCACTAAAGCGCACTGAAGGATTATTTTTGTTATCCTGATTGTGGATCCAATTTATGTTATAAGATTTACGTTTGCTGTATTGTGCAGGAACATCTTTATCACCGATCACAAATTCTGAATAACCTAAATTAACTAAGCCATTATATTTATACGCTACTAAATAGTCATTAGTCGTTCTTAATCCCCAACTTCCATTCGAATAAATATCAGCATGAATTATCATGTCGGTCTTATCGCTAATTCCCCAATAAAAACCACCGTCTTTAAAAAAATAACCTTGACCCGGAGAATTCCCCACAAATGGCAGCAACAAACCATTATGTCTTTTTTTAGAATTAGGAAAATAACCAAAAGGTAAAACTAACGGTGTTGGCACACCGCTAATTTCTAAATACATTGGTCCGGTAACAATTTTATCGTCAGGAATTATTTTTGCCCGTGTTGCTCTGAAAACCGTTTTTGCATCCTCAAACTGACATGGAATACATTTTAAATTTTTCATGTAAACAATATCGGTACTGTCTTTTTTAATTTCATTTCCAAAAACCAAAAGGTCACCTTGCTTTGTTAGGACATTAAAAATTTTACCTTTTTTAGTTTTAAGATTATACATTATTTTTTCCGCATTAAACTCCTGCGAATTATCCTTAAAAATTGGAGTTCCTACTTTTTTTCCTGTAGAATCTGTTGTGCCATAGGCTGTAACTAAATTTTTATTGTTATCAATTTCAATAAACTCGGCTTTCAGATTCATGTCGCCATACTCAACATAAGCATCGCCAAAAAGGTAAACCCTATTGCCTTTTGCTTCGTATCTTATCGAATCGCGTGCGTTATAAATTACTTTCTTGTCAAGTGGAGCTCCTTCATCTTCGAGAGTGTCAACTGTAGTTTTGAATACTGTATCCCGGGGTATTGTAGTTTTGGTTATTGTGTCCTTAGTT
>JANYCL010000411.1 GCA_025360355.1 Sphingobacteriaceae bacterium | reverse complement strand
CTTTTTTGCTGAACGAATCCGGATCATCATTATCAGGGAACATCAGCACTTTTACATTCATGCCTTCTTCCAATAAAAGATCAATGGCTCGTACACTTGCTTTTTCCCCGGCACTGTCGCCATCATATAAAACCGTAATGTTATTGGTAAAACGGTGAATCGCTTTTATTTGTTCAACAGTTAAAGAAGTTCCCGATGAAGCTACCACATTCTCAAAACCCGATTGGTGCATCGAAATTACATCCGTATATCCTTCTACTAAATAAACATTATCTTTTTCCTGGATCGATTTTTTCGCATACCACAAACCGTACAATACTTTACTCTTATCGTAAATATCAGTTTGCGGCGAGTTAATATATTTCGCTAATTTTTTATCGCTGCCTAAAATTCTTCCGCCAAAACCAATTACACGTCCGCTGATATCATGAATAGGAAACATCACACGCGAAGTGTAACGGTCGAAAATATCTTTTTCTGTTATCGGTGTTCCTTCAACATGCTTATTGCTTAAAATACTTAATCCTGTTTTTACTAAGTATTCCGGTTTGTAAGAATTTTTTACAGCCTCTCTGCCTAAACCAAATTTATCTTCTGAACTATAACCTAACTGAAATTTCTGTATGATATCAGAACGGAAACCGCGCTCTACAAAATAACCCAGACCAATGGATTTACCCATGTCGCTATTATTCATGAGATCCGTAAAATAACGCTGGGCGTATTGCATTACGATGTAAAGACTTTCTTTTTCAGTTTGCGCAGCTTTTTCTTCAGGACTAATTTCGCGCTCAACAATTTCGATATTATATTTTTTCGCTAACCATTTTAAAGCTTCAGGATAACTGAGCTGTTGGTTATCCATAATAAAATTCACAGCCGTTCCAGCTTTACCGCAGCCGAAACATTTGTAAATTCCTTTAGCAGGAGAAACAGTAAAAGAAGGTGTTTTTTCTCCGTGAAAAGGACAAAGTCCGAGATAATTAGCACCACGTTTTTTAAGTGTTATAAATTCACCAACCACATCTTCAACACGGGCTGCATCAATAATTTTGTCTATGGTATCTTTAGGTATCAAAACGGACAATAAATTTAGGATAAAATGAGTGATAAACCATTAAAAAATGGCGCGTTGTTTATAACATAAACAGTTATTTAGCAAGGAGCTTTAAGGCAACAAAAAAGCCGAAACAAATGCTTCGGCTCGTTAATGGAAATATTTTATATTCTAACCTTCCGCGGCGGCATTGCCGTCGGTTTCTGTTGTTTCTTTTTTACCTTTTGCTTCAGCAACTACAATTGTTCTTTCGTAATGACTTGTTCCGTTCAAAGCATTAATTGCAGCGTTACCTTCAGAATCGCTTGGCATTTCAACAAAACCATAACCTTTACTTCTACGTGTTTCTTTATCCTTAATGATGCGGACGTTAGAAACTTCACCATGTTCAGCAAATAGTTCTTTTAAAGCTTGTTCCCTAACTTTAAAGCTGATGTTACTTACGAAAATATTCATGACTGAAAATTGTTAATATCTATAGTAAAAATAGTACAATTTTTTCAATCTGCAAATTTTTGTCGTTTGTCGGCAAAAAAGGGCTATTAAAAGATTTTTGCCTCCATGCTGATCTCAACATTGGCGTCTTTTGGGAGTCTTTGAGCTTGAATGGTGGCCCTTGCCGGGAAGTCGGATTTGAAATATGAACTGTATACCTCATTTACGTGAACGAAGTTGTTCATGTCATTGAGGAAAATGGTGGTTTTCACAACATTATTGAAATCGATACCCGCCGCCTTAAGAATGGCATCAATGTAATCCATTACAATTTTTGTCTCCTCCTTAATATTGGTTTTAATAAGCTGTTTCGATTGTAGATCCATAGCTATTGTGCCCGAAATATAAACGGCATCTCCAACTATAACTGCCTGATTATAAGGCCCAATTGGTGCCGGAGCATTAGTGGTTTTTACTATTTTTTTCATAAAAAGCTATTAAAATTATGTAACAAATATAACAAAAACCTACCCCTACAAATGAGTGGTTTTATAAGTTTTAATAAGTGACCATAGCTGTTATTGTGGTTCTCCGTTATGCTTTGAAAAGCTGAAAAATGACTCTAAAATTGAGAATCAGGGATTGAAAGAGCTTCCTAACAAAAATCAACAATACTCTATTAGTAATTAAATCACTTAGTCGAAAGTTCAGAGACTATAGAACCTAGCTTTATAACTTTACTTGAATTATGGAGAAGCCTTTGATATTTGTGACCAACGACGACGGAATAAGTGCGCCTGGAATACTTTTTTTAGTTTCCATAGCAAAACAATTTGGCGAAGTAGTAGTTATTGCTCCTGATTCACCGCAATCCGGAATGGGTCACGCCATCACAATTAATTCGACTTTGCGTTTAAACAAAACTAATTACCATAATGTTTTTATTGAATACAGTTGCAGTGGCACTCCTGTTGATTGCGTGAAAATGGCAGTGAATAAAATTTTACCGCGCAAAGCTGATTTAATTTTATCAGGAATAAATCATGGAAGTAATAGTTCTATCAATGTAATTTATTCCGGTACAATGTCGGCGGCGATTGAAGGCGCTCTCGAAAATGTTCCGTCAATTGGTTTTTCACTTTCGGATTATGGAATTGATGCCGATTTTTCGCAGGCAAAAAAAGAAATTGAAAAAATAATTTCACAAACACTAAAAAATAAATTACCAAACGGCGTTTGCCTGAACGTAAATATTCCAAAACTTAAATCCGACGAATTAAAAGGAATTAAAGTTTGCAGACAAGCAACCGCTAATTGGGTTGAAGAATTTGAAGAGCGCGCAGATCCTTATGGTCGTCCATATTATTGGTTAACCGGAAAGTTCGTGAACTTTGAACCTGAATCGACAGACACAGATGAATGGGCGCTCGCAAATGGATTTATTTCTGTTGTGCCAACGCAATGCGATCTTACGTCACACAAAAATATTGAACACTTAAAAACTATTTTAAAATGAGCTGGAACGAAAAATTAGATAGTTACTGGAAGGGATTAGCAATTGGAATGCTATTCCCTATTTTTTGTTTTTTTTGTTATTGGCTATTCCGATATAGCTATATGGATTTTCCGGTAAAATTTGTAAAATATTTAATGTTCGGACAAATGTTAAGTGCTGTAATAAAAGTTTGTGCACTTGGGAATTTGCTGATATTTTATTTGTTTTTAAATAAACACATAAACAAGGGTGCAAAAGGAATTGTAACAAGCGTTCTGATTTATGTCGCACTAGTTTTTTACGTCATGTATTATCACGAACAAGCATTTTGAACTATTACATCATAGCTGGTGAACCTTCGGGCGATCTACATGCTTCAAATTTCATGAAGGAGCTAAACCTATTGGATAAGTCGAACAATTATAAATTCCTTGGCGGCGATCTGATGCAAAAAGTTTCAGGCAATAAACCAACGATTCACATTGAGAAAATGGCGTTCATGGGATTTGTGGATGTCGCAAAAAATTTAGGCAAGATCAAACAAAATTTTAAAATTGTTAAACAAGATATTTTAGATTACAAACCTGATGTTGTGATCTTGGTTGATTATCCCGGATTTAATTTACGGATGGCAAAGTGGGCTAAGGAAAATGGTTTTAAAGTATTTTTTTACATCTCGCCAACAGTTTGGGCGTGGAAAGAGAATAGGGTAGAGATCATAAAAAAATATGTTGATCAAATGTTTGTCATTCTCCCTTTCGAAGAACCTTTTTACAAAAAAAGAAATTGCGATGCGAAATTTGTTGGTCATCCTTTGCTGGATGAAATAGAAGAACGCAAAAAAACCTTAATGAGTAAAGAAGATTTTATTTCGAAAAATAAACTTTCCTCAAAACCACTTATTGCAGTTTTACCCGGCAGCCGTAAACAAGAATTGGACCGTATGTTTGATATCATGTTGCAATTCAAGGATCAATTCAAAGACTATGAATTTGTGATTGGCGGAACTAATAATATTCCGAATGAAATGTACAACAAAGCCATTGACAAAGGATTTAAAGTTGTTTACGATCAAACCTATGAATTAATGTCTTACGCAAAAGCAGGCGTCATAAAATCGGGAACGTCCACACTGGAAGCCGCGTTATTCGAATTACCCGAAGTTGTTTGTTACCGTGCAGGAGCTTTATCGTTATGGATAGCAAGACAAGTCGTGAATAAGGAATTAAAATATATTTCGCTGGTGAATTTAATCATGGACAGGGAAATTGTGAAAGAATTAATTCAGCAAGACATGACTGT
>JANYCL010000001.1 GCA_025360355.1 Sphingobacteriaceae bacterium | reverse complement strand
CTCATTGGGGAAGAAAAAATCCAGCTTACACCCGTTTTTTAAAACATATTCTCTTTGATAATGCACTTGATTTTCAAACCCATTTTTATCTAGTAAATAGGCTATATGATGCATTAAACTAGAACCAGAACGTGACACTCTTGATTGTCTATTAGAATCGGCAAGAGCTGTTACCATACTAATTATTCCTTTTAGAATAGTTGTCGGATTTAATCCTTTTTTAGCGAGACCTTTATATTCATCAATAACTTTTCTTAAAATAGGATATTCTGATGAGGTTGCTTCTAAATCTGCAAATTCTATAAAGCTTTGAACTATTGTATTTTGTTTTTCTAAATAAATACTATATTCTCTCATTAAAAGAGAATCCAAAGCGGCGTCAATTTTTTTAAAACTACTTTTTTCTCCTTCAAATTCTTTTTGAGCTAATTCAGCCATCTGATAAGTGTCAGGTAGATGTCTAGAACGAATTCTTTTTATAAGCCCCGTATTTCCTTGTAGCTCCTTTTTTATTTGTTCATAATGATAAATACCGCTCATTTTGTTAAGAATTTATAGTAACAAATTTACAATTAAAAATCGTACTTTAATAATTAGACGTTCATTTCATTTTTAAACTCATGAAATAAATCGGTTTCAACTATTTCTCATCCTCCTTGTATCATATTCAGGCGGTGGCGGAAGTAGTTTGGATAGGTAATTACAATAATGATTTCAATAAAGCCTCAATTTTATTAATATAAACGGATCCCGGTTTCAACACTATTTGCTCCATGGTTTTCTTGCCTTTTTTGTGAATTAATAAACCGCTCTGCATAACTCTCTCGCTTTGCTGTTCTGTTTTCGCAGCGATGGCTTCTTTGAAGAGAGCATTAATTTTTTCAAAATCTTTTTCAGAAATAGTTTTGCTTTTGGCAGCGCCTCCGTTGTAATTTCCGCTTGAACTGTTTTCTTTTGTAACAGGCTCATAATTTATATGCGTTTCAGTTATGTTATATGAATTTGAATTTCCATCGGAATAAATATAATTTACTTGTGACGAAACAAGTGTTGTGCACAACAAAAACAAAATAGTAAATACACTTTTCACGTTCTAAAAAATTAAACGCGTATACCAATTACTAACACATCATCGAGTTGCTCGAAATTACCTTTCCATTCGTAAAAATATTTTTCCAAAGCCGTGTATTGCTCTTTCATGTTCATGTTTGCAATTGACTTAAGCAGGTTTTTGAAATTCTTTGTTGTCAGTTTTTTATTCTTTAATCCGCCAAACTGATCGCTGTAACCGTCGGTGTACATATAAATGCAATCACCTTTTTCTAATTGTATTGTGTTGTTGTCAAACTTGCGTTCATCATCGGTGTAACCACCAATCGCCGCTTTAGTTGGTGTAAATTCAAGAGGCTTGTTATCGCGCACAATATAAAGCGGACGGTTAGCGCCGGCGTATTGCATAGCTTTGTTTTTTAAATCAAACGAACACAACACAATGTCCATACCATCTTTATTTTTGCTGTGCTCGCCGTTTTGTTTTAATCTATGTTTTAATGAAACATTTATGTGTGATAAAATTTTGTCGGGCTGAAGAATTCCGCGCTCAGTAACACTGTTGTTCAATTCATAACTTCCAATCATGCTCATGATTGCTCCCGGCACTCCGTGACCGGTACAATCGGCGGCAGCTATTAATACACTATCCTTTGTTTTACTGTACCAGAAAAAATCACCGCTAACAACATCTTTTGGTCTGTAAAAAACGAACATTTCAGCAAAATGTTTTTCAATTTCAGAAATATCAGGCAAAACAGCAGACTGAATATTTTGCGCATAATTAATACTATCCTGTATTTCTTTTTTCTGTGACTCGATCTCGTTTTTCTGCGTTTGAAGTAATTTGTTTGCTTTTTGTTTTTGAATATAGTTTCGGTATACTACAATAAGAAATAACCCTACAATACAAAACCCGCCAATTAATACATTGCGGATAAGTGCCTGTTTTTCTGTTTCGCGTTTAGTTTCTGCGTCTTTTTCGGCCTGTTTTAGTTTTATCAGACTTTCTTCATGTTCAAACTTCAATTTAGAATCAAGTTCCGTTACTGCGCCTTGCTTATCAGATTTTTCGACACTGTCTTTATACAAAATATAATCTTTATAACAATCAATAGACTTTTTGTATTCAGCATTTTTTTCATAAACAGTTGTTCCGAGTAAGCTTCCTTCATATAAAGTATAAATATCTTTTGTTCCGGCTTTTTTATCCAACAATATATCAAGTTCTTTTGCTGATTGTTTTAAGTTGCCCATCTCACTATAGGTTTCTGCAATGAAATATTGCATCAGCCAGTTTCGGTTTTTTAGTTCAACTTCATCAAATGTCTTGGCTGCTTTTTTAAAGTAAACAAGAGCGCTATCATATTTGGCAGCTCTTAAGTAAACAACCCCAATGTAACGATACCCTTCTGCTATAAGTCCTTTATGGCCCGAGATAAAATAATAATTTAAAGACAGTCTGCGGTAATAAATTGCGCTGTCGAATTGTTTTAATTGGCGATAAGTGTTGCCGATCCACCCGGAAAACTCTCCAAGTGAACCGTTATCTTTCGGCGTGTTCTTTACCGTATAGAAATAAGCATTCCTAAAATTGGGCAGTGCAGTTTCATAATCTTTATTATTAAAACAATAATATGCCAATAAATAACGGGCTCCTGCTAATGCAGATCCGTTTTTTGCTTTTTCATAATGCTCAATTGCTTTTCTTAATTCGTCTGAAGCTTTGCCAAGCATATTAAAACTCTGAAAAATGGTTCCGCGCAACTGAAAGGCTTCGCCCAGGATATTATTATCTTTTTCTTTTTCACCAAGCAATGTCATTTCCTGACAAAAACTAAAAGCTTCAATGCCTTTTCCGTTTTTCACGTAGAAGAAAATTTTGCGGGATAAAAGACTTGTTGCCAATTCTTTCTTATGATGTTTCATGGCAAGTTCATAACCCTCTTCTATAAGAGGAGTAAGAGTATCGAACTTTGGTTCCGGCCATACAAATGAATAATCCAGAATGCAAGCAGCTCTTAAAGTATCGTGAAGACTTTTGTTTTTTAGCTGAAGCAATAAAGAATCACGCGAACCTTTACTATATAAGCAGTTGCTAAATGAAACGCCGAGAAACAAAAAAAATATAAGAATGAATTTTTTCATTTGGGATAAGCTATGCTAAATATAAGGAAGTTAAATTCAAAATAGATCATCAAGCGTTTTATCGTCAACTAAATTTGGCAATGTTACTTTTAAATTAGGAGTTCGTTCCATTTCGCGTTTAATAGCGAACAAGGCCTCTTTATTTCTTGCCCAGCTTCTTCTGGCAATTCCGTTATTTACATCCCAGAATAACATTTGTTTTAATCTTCTGTCTGCATCGCTGCTTCCGTCCAACACTAAACCAAATCCACCATTTATAACTTCGCCCCAGCCAACGCCGCCGCCATTATGTAAACTTATCCAGGTAGCTCCACGAAATGGAACGAACGCCAAATTTAAAGGTAACATTGCCAAATTTAGTTGATGATAAAACACTTGATGATCTATTTTGAATTTAACTTCCTTATATTTAGCATAGCTTCTCCCAAATGAAAAAATTCATCCTTACATTTTTTTTGTTTCTTGGTGTTTCATTTAGCAACT
>JANYCL010000401.1 GCA_025360355.1 Sphingobacteriaceae bacterium | reverse complement strand
TAAAAATTCAAGTTCCTTTTCAGGAATGAGATTTAGTAAGGATGAAGCATTCATTTTACAAAGCTCACGCTTTGTCTATTGTAGCCCTTGAAAATTAAAGAATCTTTTGAATAGTAGCTTGTTAGAACATGTTTCGAACACGAATGATTGCAAATCCGCTACAACTTGTATGATTTAATCTTTCTTTTTAATAAAAGTTGAAGGATTTATAATTGGCATCGGGCTAAATTGAAGTATTGTCCCTTTACTTTTTTCAAATATAATTCCTCTCATTGTAGACACAGAAAGCCCTATAAGCGTAATTATTAATCCTTCATCCACTACGTTTTTGAATTTGTACGTCTTTTCCTTTTCAGACAGCTCCAAATGGTCTTTTAAATTAATTGCGTAATAAACAAAAACATTTTCGGCATCTAATAAAGTTTGATCCGTTTGTTTTACATAACCTCGTACAGAAATTGTTATTAAGATTAAATCGTCCTTTACTATATATTTAACTGCAGGATTGATATGATAATTAATTTCAGCAATTTGTCCTTCCTCTAATTTTATTTGAGGAATTGCAAGATTAAACTTAGCGGTTTCTATTGCCCTTAATTGATATTTTATTAGATTATTTTTTTCTTCTCCCATTGTTATGCTGCCATTGCGTAGCTATTGCCTTCTATGGCAGTTTTTAATCCGACTGGTAATGGAACTTTAATTGCTTCTTTTTTATCGCTAATTCTTTCAGTAATCTTAGATGCATTTTCAATTCGTCCCGCTATTTCAGCACTAGTTAATTTAAATGAAGAATCAACAACCGATATTAATTCAATACCAAGAGCAATTTCGATTTTTATAATTGTTTTTATAGTTAAATTTTCTTTCCCTTTAAGAATTGTATTTACTTGTTGAGGACTAACCCCAAGAACAAGAGCAAATTCTGTCTTAGATATTTTTCTTTCTCTTAATTCTAACAATATCTTTATAGCTATTCTTTGAGAAGTTTCAATCCAATAATCATTTTCTTTTCTCCATTGTGCATCTTCTCTCCAAGTAGATTTTTTCTTAGAAAGGTATTTGTTTAATATATCTTTATTTGTCATATTAATTTTCCTTTAATCCATCTAGATCAGTACATCCAAGTTCTTTTAAATAGCTTTTTGTTCTATTTATTTTAATTAATTCAGTTCGACCACAATCGGAATCTTTCATTTCAAGGGTAAGTTTTATCATTCCGCCAGTTATTACATAAACATTTGATTCTAGTTGTATAGCGTATATTCTTAACCAAGTTTCTCCGTATGCTTTTTGTGGAATTAATTCATACTCTTTGTACTTATTTAATTTAAAAAACATGCTGTCTAAATCAGAAATATTTCCTTTTATAGAATTCTCTGATAATTCTAACAGTTTCTTTTCAAGCAATTTTGCTTCTATAATTGTTTTCTCTATCGCTTCTTTAATTGATATATCTCTTTTCGCAACATTTTTATTATAGTTTTCTAAATCAGTTTTATTTTCATTAAAAAACGATTCTAAAAATTCAGGGTTTTGCCAATTTTCAAATAACTTAGTGTACTCATCTTTATCATCTTCCTCATAACAAGAGGAGGATAACGGACGAGATTCTTCATCAAATATAGGGATTATTTCCAAGATATCAACTTATAAATTTACTAT
Organism: Sphingobacteriaceae bacterium; assembly: GCA_025360355.1. Taxonomy (GTDB): domain Bacteria; phylum Bacteroidota; class Bacteroidia; order B-17B0; family Aurantibacillaceae; genus JAHEYG01. Next base: position 1,991 of record JANYCL010000401.1, on the reverse strand, counting down.
ATTTTGTTAAACATCAGTAAGTTATATATAAATTACTGATTGTTTGTTATTTAGTTTTAAATATTTGAACAAATAATTAACCAAAGATATTCTTAAAATGAACGTAATCAAATATTCGCTCTAATCACAAAATATGCATTTCGTTAGCAAAGAAAAGTTAATCACTTGACCTTCAACAAAACTAATGCTAGTAATCAAACATAAACAAAAATGAATGTTAAGAACATTCTAATACGGATCCACATCAATCTGCACTCTAAAATTCTCATCCCTATAATTCGCATGCAAATTATTGATCTCCGTATTGAGGATATGCCTTACATTTTGCGGCCCGAGGGATTTATCTATTTTTAAAATAATACGCTTGTAATATTGGTTCTTTATTTTGCTTACTAATGGGAATTGCGGGCCGAGGAGGTCTTTGCCAAAGGTTCCTTTCAGGCGTTTGGCTAATTCGTCGCTCATGTTATTTACTACGTTCACATCACGGGCCACCACATTCAATTGTATAAGGCGCGAGTAAGGCGGGTAATGATATTCTTTCCGCTCAAGCAATTGATTGCTGTAAAATAATTTCAGATCGTTCTGCATCACATAATGTATCACCGGGTGCGAGGGCTGCAAAGTTTGGATGAATACTTTTCCTAATTTATGTTTGCGCCCTGCCCTGCCGCTTACCTGCGTTATCAATTGATATCCCCTCTCATGCGAACGGAAATCAGGAAAAGAAAATAAAGAATCTGCATTTAAAATTCCAACCACACTCACATGATCAAAATCCAAACCCTTTGTCACCATTTGCGTGCCAATTAAAATATCGATGTTCTGTTCTTCAAAATCATCTATAATTTGTTTGTACGCATATTTACTACGCGTTGTATCGAGATCCATCCGCGCAATTTTTGCTTCAGGAAATAAAATTTCAATTTCTTCTTCTATCTTTTCGGTACCGAGTCCTTTGTAGCGGAGATCATTATGTCCGCAAGCCGCACAAGAACTCGGCGGAGGAATTGTATAACCGCAATAATGACAAGTTAATTTATTGGAGTGTTTGTGATAAATTAAAGAAACATCACATTGCGTGCAATGCGGGATCCATCCGCAGCTCGCACACTCCGTATAAGGCGCAAAACCACGACGGTTCTGAAATAAAATAATTTGTTCTTTATTTTTTAAAGCAGTTTTAATTGCTTCGTGGAGCGGTGGTGTAAGAATGGAATTTTTTTGGTGCTCGTGTGTTTTGTCAAAATGTTTTATATCGCAGATCACAGTTTCATTATCCGCACCATCGGTAAAACGTTTATTCAATTCTATCAAACCGTATTTTCCTGTCTGCGCATTATTGTACGATTCGAGAGAAGGCGTAGCAGAACCCAATAAAACTTTTGCGTTGTGAAGTGTAGATAAATAAATTGCAGCATCGCGTGCGTGATAACGCGGAGCAGGATCGTGTTGTTTGTAAGAATAATCGTGTTCCTCGTCGATGATAATTAAACCCAAATTAGCATAAGGCAAAAACAAAGCCGAGCGCGCGCCCATTACGATCTTGTAAGTATGTTCACCTTCATTATTTAAAACATTATTCCAGATCTCCACCCTTTCATTCTCACTAAATTTAGAATGGTACACGCCTACTTTATCGCCGAAATAAGTCCGCATACGCGTGATCAATTGTGTAGTGAGCGCAATTTCGGGGAGTAAAAACAAAACCTGTTTTCCTTCAGCAATAGTTTCTTCAATAAGTTTCGCATATATTTCCGTTTTCCCGGAACCAGTTACACCATGCAATAAATTAACAGAATGTTTTTCAAACGCTTTTAAAATTTCAGCATGAGCAACAGATTGAACTTTTGTGAGAGGTTTTTTATGAGAACCTTTAGTTTCGAAATTTAACCTGCCAACTTCAAATTTCTCTTCAGTAAACACGCCCTTCTTAACAAGTGCATTAATTGCAGCGGCGTCACTCTTCTTCACGATCTCGTTCTTAGAAA
>JANYCL010000461.1 GCA_025360355.1 Sphingobacteriaceae bacterium | reverse complement strand
GGAAATATAAAATACCTGTTAAGTTAAATGGATAATCAACATTTAAGTGAATGTGAAACAAAGGTTCTTCAAATTGCATTGGATACAATTCGTGATAGAATTTTTTATAATCTTCATCTTTAAGATCCGCAGGTTTTCTATTCCATGCAGGAATTGGATTATTGATAATGTTATCAACCTGAATTTCTTTTTGTTTTTCTTTACCATCTTTATCTTTTTCATCACTTGGAATAAATTCTTTTTTAGTTCCGAATTTTATTTCAACAGGTAAAAATTTACAATACTTTTTAAGCAGTCCTTCAATTTTTGCATTCTCTAAATACTCTTCACAGTCATCAGCAATATGTAAAACAATAGTTGTTCCGCGATCTGTCTTAGAAGTAATTTCCTCGATCTGATATTCAGGGCTGCCATCACATTCCCATCTTACCGCTTTCGATCCTTCTTTAAAAGATAAACTAAAAATTTCAACTTTTTTAGCCACCATGAAGCAAGAATAAAATCCTAAACCAAAATGACCGATAACAACATTTTTATCTACTTTATCTTTGTATTTATTTACGAATTCTTCTGCACCACTAAATGCAATCTGAGTTATGTATTTCTCGATCTCATCTTGTGTCATACCAATACCTTTATCTTTTATGATAATGGTTTTAGCAGTTTTGTCAACTTCAACTTCAATTCTTGTATCTCCTATTTCACCTTTAAATTCACCAATAGAATTAAGTGCTTTTAATTTTTGAGTGGCATCAACGGCATTACTAACCAGCTCACGAAGAAAAATTTCATTATCGCTGTAAAGGAATTTTTTAATTATTGGAAAAATGTTTTCGGTTTGTACTTTTATCGTTCCCATTATGATTTGTTTATTATTGTATACTCAAAAGATATGCCAACACTTAAAAAGTGTCAAAATGACATTTCAATAAATTTATTGGGTTTAAAACTTAGATCTTAGTCTTGTTTTACCGCGTTTTTGCTTGATAAGATATCCTACAGTTAACTGGATCGACATATAAGAATCCTTATGATTAGCGAATCCGCGAACTTGTGCAGGAATATTATTTTTCACATCAGCAGGATCTGTTTGGTGGGGATTTCTGCCATAACTTGGATCTGCAAAATAAGCTGCTTGTGCACCGTAAGCGGCTCCTATTGCGTTTTTATCATAATATACACCACTCACATCATCAATGTAATCAGTAAATGTTTTTCTAAAACATCCTTCAATTCCAACACAAACTTTCCGGTTAAAATAAATACGGTAAGCAATACCCATAGGTATGCATAACGCATAATTACTATACTGCTTTGGTCCGTCAGGCAAACCTTGTCCTTCAGTATGTAGTGGTCTTAACTTTATCCAATTTCCTTGAAGGTCGCGTGATTTTGGATTATAATAAAAACCGCCAACACCCATAAAAACTGTAAAATCCCAAGAACGATTTTTCATACGGCGGCTTAAAGTACGCTTGATCCCATAACGGTGACCAACGCGATTCGCCATGTAAACAAATTCGATACGACCTGCCAATTCAAAAATGTTGGATTTAAAATTCATGTTCCGGTTATTCCGAAACTGTTCGGTGGTAAGTTTATCGTCGCCTCGTACAATCAAATAATTGAATTGAGTACTCAAGTTAAACCATTTTGCTAATTTGTACCTGTAACCTAATTGAAATGCTGTTCGGGTTTCAGTGAATTCCACGTCGACAGGACTGTAATGCGTCCCAATTTTATTAAGACCACCAAGATCACCAAGGAAGTTTGCCGCGCCTACACCACCATATACTTCCCTACGATATTTTTTCCATTCGTTAGGGCGTATAAAGTTCTGAGCCTGAGCCGACAAAATACTAAGAAAACAAAATATTACTAAGAGCCTTTTAAACATCCAATTTATCTTGCGAATATAATAATAATTAAAATTTGAACAAAATATAGCTATACATAGGTTTTTAACATTGAGTGAATTAGCATAAAAAGGTGGTGAACTGACCTTTCTGGCTAGTTTACACTACCATATTTCAACGCGAGTTCCTTGTTTACGGTACATTGGGTCGGTTTCTTTGATTTTGAAAGTCTCGTAAAACTCTGGCATATTGGTTAATGGAGCAAAACCCCTGAATTTACCCGGGGCGTGTGGATCGGTAGCTAATTGTTGTTTTTCTGCTGCTTCCCGAGCTAAGATCTTCCATCCTTGAGACCAAGCAATAAAAAACCTTTGTTCGCCTGTAAAACCTGACATAACAGGGGATTTTTGTCCGCCTAAAGACTTTTCATAAGCATAATAAGCCATAGTTAAACCACCCAGATCGGCAATATTTTCGCCTTGTGTTAATTCACCATTTACACGCAAAGTATCAATAGCGACAAAAGAGTTGAATTGTGTAATAATTGGTTTCTTTTTTTCCATGAAGTTCTTGTTGTCTTCAGGAGTCCACCACATTTTTAAGTTTCCTTCCGAATCAAATTGCGAACCCTGATCATCAAACCCGTGCGTTAATTCATGCCCGATTATAGATCCCATTATACCATAATTATAAGCATCGTCGGCATTATAATCGAAAAAGGGAACTTGCATAATGCCCGCAGGAAAAGCTATTTCGTTTGTGGTTGGATTATAATATGCGTTTACAGTTGGCGGTGTCATACCCCACTCCATTTTATCAACCGGTTTTGGGAGTTTCGCAATTTTTCTTTTGTATTCAAATTCGGATGAACGGATTACATTTTGCCAATAGTTATCTGTTTTAACGGTTAAGAGTTTATAATCTTTCCATGTATCGGGGAATCCGAACTTCTTAATTAATTTATCTAGTTTTAAATTAGCTTGTTTTTTTGTTGGCTCGCTCATCCATTGGCGGGTTGCAATTCTTTCGCGGTATGCTGCAATTAAATTTTCAACCATGCGTTTCACTTTTTCCTTTGCATCTTTATTAAAAAACTGTTCAACATATAATTTACCTAATATTTCGCCAACACTTTTATTAACTTCTCCTTGCGCTCTTTTCCAACGCGGTTTCATTTGTTTTGCGCCGCTTAATGTTTTACCGTAAAAACTAAAATTCTCATTTACTGCATCGCTCGATAAATAAGTAGCTGCTTCATGAATTAATTTCCATTTTAAAAATATTTTCCAATCATTAAGTGTATAAGTCTTCATCAGATTATTTAGTTCAGTATAATAATCTACATGCGCTACAATAAGTGTGTCCGGCATTTTTACGCCTAATGTTGTAAAATATAAATTCCAGTTAATGTTCGGAAACGATTTTAAAAAATCGGTTTTAGAATATGGATTGTAAAGCTTTTGAACATCGCGCTGAGCTGCGGCATTCATAGCTTTTGATGCCAATGCTTTTTCCATCTCATAAACTTTTTTCGCATTTGCCTCGGCCGACTCAGGCGCAAATTTCAATATAACGAACATTTTTTTCAAATGCTCCATGTAAGCTGTACGGATGGATTCGAATTGCGGCAAATAATAATAATCCCGATCAGGAAGAGAATAACCTGTTTGTCCGAAATAAATTAAATTACGGTTGCTATTTTTAAGATCTGTGTCAACATCAAAACCAAGAATATTTCCAATTCCTTTTTTTCTGTAATCCGCTAATAATTTAATAAGCTCATCAGAAGTTTTAAGCGCGTCAATTCTTGTCAATTCAGGTTTTATTGGCGTGATGCCAAGTTTTTCTGCTTTAACCGAATCCATTGCAGTTAAATAAAAGTCGTGCAATTTTTGAAAATCGCTTCCCGGCACAACGGTTTTAGTATCGGTAACTTTATTTAAAATTGTTTTTATGTTTGAAAGATTACGTTCATTGATCTCGTTAAAACTTCCCCAACGCGAATCACTATCCGGAATTTTTGTCGTTTTTAACCATTTACCATTACAAAACTTATAAAAATCCTGTTGCGGTGTGTACGACGAATCGATATAAGATAAGTTAATTCCAATGGTTTGCGCTGCCAGATTTAAACCCAGTGCACAAATTAAAATTGCTGTGATCTTTAATTTCATATTTTTTTGATTTTTATAAAAGAAAAAAGCACCCGCCTAAACGGATGCTTTTTAATATTTATATTATTATTTCACTTCTTCTTTAAAGAGAATTTTCATCTCTACCCTTCTATTCTTCTGACGGCCCTTAGGATTATCATTAGAATCGATAGGCATGGTTTGACCGAACCACTCTGTTATTATCGCGTCGGCTTTTGCACTTTTCTTCACTAAATATCTCTTCACTGCGTTAGCACGTTTTTCAGATAAAGTCATGTTAGCATCAGCTCCACCTTGATTATCTGTGTGACCCGATAATTTCAATGTCCAATCCTTCTCATGTTGTTTCAATAATTTCGCTAATTCATTTAATGATGGCAATGATTTAGCAACAATTATATCCTTACCGGTTGCGAATTCAAGTGATTTGAATGCACGCTCGATGATCTTCAACTCTGCCGCTTTAATTGGCGGAGGAGGAGGACAACCTTGATACTGTTTAGTACCAGCAACTGTAGGACACTTATCGTCTTTGTCAATAATACCATCTTTATCGCTATCAGGCCATGGACAACCTTTGTTCTCAACAGGACCAGCTACATCAGGACAACCGTCTTCTTTATCAAGAACAGTATCACCATCACGATCAGGACATCCTTTGTATTCTTTAGGGCCAGGAATATCAGGACAAAGATCTGTTTTATCTGGTGTACCATCTCCGTCGCGATCAGGACAACCATTAAATTCAGGAAGACCTGCAACATCAACACAAGAGTCTAACTTATCAATGATCTTGTCACCGTCTTTATCAGGACAACCTTTGAATTCAAGTAATCCTTTATCATCCGGACAATCATCTTCTGCATCGGTAATACCATCACCGTCGCGATCAGGACAACCTTGTAATTCTTTAATACCTGGAATGTCAGGACATTTATCTTCGCTATCCTGAATATGATCACCGTCGCGATCAGGACAACCCATAAATTCCCAAACACCCGGAACTGTTTTACATTTATCTTTCTTATCAGATACTTTATCTTTATCTCTGTCGCGCGGGCCATGATAAGGAACAGGAATTTTCAGCATTGCAAAAAGATCAGCACCAAAAACATCTTTTTTAGTAGATAAATAAGTTGCTAAACGATTAGTACCAAAAATTAGTGGCCCTAAACGCACACAAGCACCAACGCTGATAGGTTGATTGCTTCTTGCATAAAATGTATTGTAAGAAATAGGAACAGAAACGCCAAACCAACGCGCATCCCAACGTGGAGTTAAACTAATATTTGTCCAATCATGAACTTTTGCTTCTGCATTTTTAAATTGGAATGCAATTGTCGGAGTTAAGTTGATGTAAAAATCTTTCCAGATATTATAATCAATTTGAAAAGATAATTTAGTTGGCATATGCATTTTATAAGTTCCTTTGATCTCACCTTTTGTTGTTAATGAATCAATGATCTTATCATAATCATATACCGGAAAGCTATCAGTAACCAATTTACGGAAGCGGACAGAGTCCACATTCACCGTAAAGTTGTTGCTTAATTTTCCTTTTGCATAGCGTATTGAACCAAGATCTAATAATGAAGCTCCAATTTTTAATTTGTATTTATTTTTGTGCTTCATCCATAAACCGGTTTGACCATCCATATCGTACTGATATTTTTTATAATCCGGACGCCATTCGTAAACGATACCAATATCACCACCTAAACCCTGATATGTGTATTGAGGACTTGGCGGAAAACCACTTGCTAAAGTTCCGTTTAATGTAGGATCTTGAACAAAAGGGTTAGCATTTGCATTCGTTTTATCCTTAACGTTTGGAACTTCAAGATTTTCGGAGTGACCGTAATTCACATTGGTATGGAACATTGCTAAAATACTATCATTATTAAAACGATATTGAAGATCTTTCACGTTGAGGTATGCTGAAGTAATACCTTGTAAAAGTTTAATGGTACCTCCTGCTTTAAAATAATGTTCATCTTTATCTCTGAAAACGTGGCCGTAACATAATCCATATTCTAACCAGGTATTTAAATTCGCGCTCAAATGATCCACAGAAAATTGTTTACCCATTAGATTTTGGATAAAAGGAATTGATGTATTATTTGGATTGAATGGTTGGTTGCTTCCATTTCTACCAACATCATAAAACATTAATCGCGCAAGGTCTTCCGATACTCCATCAACATTAACATAAGTACGGCTGGCGCTTGTAAATCCTATTGCGTTCTTGCGATTTAAACTGATCATGAAAGAAGGGCCATCTATCCTCAAACCAAGAAAAATGGCTTTCTCTTTTCCATTGGTAACTTCAGTTAAATAATTTTGGTTGAACTGAGGATCTGAAAAAGCAGGGAAATATGCGCCTTTAGTTAATTTACCGGAATGAGCGAATGCATCCCGTTTTACACCTAAGTAATTATTTCCGACAGAAAAATTAATGCCCACAAGGGTCATGTCAAATTTCATTCGGCTTTCAACAATATTGGCAGGGTTTACCTGAGCTCCGGTAATTCCGGCATAATTACTACTTGAATAACCTAAATAATCCTGTGACTTTGAGGTTAAAAATGAACCGGCAATTAATACCGTAAATAATACTTTTTTCATATTATAATGTAAAAACTCAAATATAAACAATTTTTGAAACCCGTCTATGTAATTAGCTGGTATATTTGTTTAAATTTGCCCCCTATTTTTGAACTAAATATGCTCGATAAACTTGAAGAAATAAAACAACGCTACGATGATGTTGAATTGAAACTATCTGACCCTGCAATAATTGCGGATATGAGGCAGTTCAAGAAGCTGAATATTGAATATAAAGAGCTGAAAAACGTTGTGGAAGTTTATTACGAATATAAAAAAGTAATGGACAATATCGGTCAGGCTAAAGAAGTGTTAGCCAATGAAAAGGATAAGGATTTTCTCGAAATGGCGAAGGCTGAATTAGAAGAAAACCGACTGAAAGTAGATAAATTAGAAGAGGAAATACGGTTATTATTAATACCAAAAGATCCTGAAGACGATAAAAATTGCGTAATGGAACTCAGAGCAGGAACCGGTGGAGATGAAGCCTCTATTTTCGCGGGAAATTTGTTTGAAATGTATAAACGTTATTGCGATAATAAAGGATTTAAAGTTGAAATTGTTGACACAAGTGAAGGAACAATGGGCGGTTTTAAAGAGATCGTTTTTAATGTTAAAGGTGCAGGTTCTTATGGAATTTTAAAATTTGAAAGCGGAGTTCATCGTGTACAGCGAGTGCCTGCGACCGAACAGCAAGGCCGTGTTCATACATCCGCGGCATCAGTTGTTGTTTTACCTGAGGCTGAAGAGTTAGATGTTGATCTGAAAGATTCTGATATTGAAATTGCAACTGCCCGAAGCGGCGGTGCGGGAGGACAAAACGTAAATAAAGTTGAGAGTAAAGTTATTTTAACTCACAAACCTTCAGGAATTGTTGTTACATGTCAAACAGAAAGAAATCAATTAGGAAATCGTGAAAAAGCAATGCAAATGCTTCGGTCAAAATTATACGATCTCGAATACCAAAAACGTTTAATTGAAACTACTAAGTAACGTAAAACAATGGTGAGTACAGGTGATAGAAGCGCGAAGATCAGAACTTACAATTATCCTCAAAACAGAATTACAGATCACCGTATTAATTTAACACTCTACAATTTAACTGAATTTGTAAATGGTGATATTCAGGAAATGATAGACTCTTTACAATTTGCCGAAAATGCAGAGCGCTTGAAAGAAGGCGGATTAAGTTAGTTTGTGAATTCGCGAGTTAGTGAATTGGTGAAATTAATAAGTAAATGAAGGAATTAATTGTAAAAGTTGAAAGTGTACTTGCTAAAATGGGAATTGATCCTAATGAAACGCAAACTGAAAAAGGTCAATGGAATATTGCTAAGGATGAAAATTTAGAATTGATGTTGGATGTTTGGGAAGAGAATGAACATTCTTTTTTTCAGGTGATGAGTTTTGTTTGTGAAGTTGGGGATACTACCCGTCCGGAATTTTTTAAATTATTATTAGAAGAGAATGATGGTTTTTGTGAAAGTGCTTTTACGATCTTAGAGGATAACGTTTATTTAAAATTTACTGCAGAAGCTGATGAGATGGATGAAGAACGCATTCATAAAAGCATTACACGCATTGCTTATTACAACGAAATGTTCCGCGAAAAATTAAGTTGATCATGAAAATTCTTGTTGTTTGTTTAGGGAATATTTGTCGCTCGCCTTTAGCTGAAGGAATTTTATTGCATTTAGTAAAAGAAAAAAACCTCTCTCTTATCATAGATTCTGCAGGAACTTCAGATTATCATATTGGTCAAGCTCCGGATGCAAGAACGGTTGAGAATGCTAAAAAACACAAAATAGATCTGTCGCCATTACGCGCACGACAATTCATTGAAAAAGATTTTGATACGTTCGATAAAATTTATGTAATGGATAAAAGTAATTTACAAAACGTATTGAAGCTTGCAAGAAATGATTCTGATAAACAAAAAGTAGATCTCTTCTTAAATATTTCTCATCCTAACCAAAATATGGAAGTCCCGGACCCCTATTACGGCGGTGAAAAAGGTTTCGAAAATGTATTTCAGTTAGTTTGGAACGCGAGTGAGGAATTAATAAAGAGTTTGCATTAGATCATTTGAAACCAATTAAAATGTGCCGTGCAGAAATTTTATCTTTCTCACAGCTAAAAACCTCCAAAATATGGTATCCGTATTTTGTTTCAAACACTTCTGAAACTGTTCCTATAGGTAGTTTAAATGCTACAACTTCAAATTCGGGAACCATTTGTCCTCGGGTAAAAGGAGGAAGTTGTCCACCCATTTTAGATGAACCAGGATCCTCACTGCATAATGCTGCTAAGACAGGAAATGAATACCCCTTCAAAATAAGAACTTTTATGCTATCAATAAATTGCTTCGCTTCCTTTTTCGTTCTTTCTTTAACATTCCTATTTAATAAAACCCATTCATTACCTTTTAAGCTCTTGGCTTGCTGCGCTCCCAAAATGAAAGGAAAGAATAATATCAATAGCGTTTTTTTCATCATTACAATTGTTTACAGTCACTAGTAACCATACTTTTCCTTCCAACGAGCCTTTAAAAAATTCCTTAATTCATTTTCTCTTGGATTATTTCCCGGATCGTAAAATAATTTTCCTGAAATTTCTTTTGGGAGGAATTCTGATTCTACAAAATTATTATCATACGAATGCGCATACTTATAATCTTTACCGTAATTCATTTCCTTCATTAATTTGGTTGGGGCATTCCGCAAAGACAAAGGCACCGACAGATCGCCGGTTTCTTTAACAGAAGCAATTGCATCTTCAATAGCCATATAAGCTGCATTACTTTTTGCTGAACAAGCTAAATACGTTGCAGTTTGTGATAAAACAATTCTTCCTTCCGGCATGCCAATTACATTCACCGCCTGAAAACAATTATTCGCAATTACCAATGCTGTTGGGTTTGCATTTCCAATA
>JANYCL010000414.1 GCA_025360355.1 Sphingobacteriaceae bacterium | reverse complement strand
TCTATTCTGTCTTGGTGACGGCCACCTTCAAACACTGCGCTTATAAAAGCATCAGCGCATGCAAAAGCTTCTTCTTTACTAATGAACCTTGCGGGAAGAGCCATAATGTTTGCGTCGTTGTGTTGTCGCGATAAAGCTGCTACTTCGCTGTTCCAGCATAATGCGCCGCGAATACCTTTGTGTTTATTTACACTCATGTTGATTCCGTTTCCGCTTCCGCAAATTACAATTCCTAATTCACACTCTTTATTTAAAACAGAATTAGCTACGGCGTGACCATGATCCGGATAGTCGGCGCGCTCTTCGCTATAACAGCCTTTATCTAAAATTTTATGATTAGTTTGCAGGTGTTTAACTACTTCCTGCTTTAGTGCAAAGCCCGCGTGATCGCTACCTATTGAAATGGTCATGTTTTTATGTTCTTTAATTATAACAAAAGTACACAATGTTTGTAACTAGTAATTCACGTTAATTAACACTCATAACTTATGTGCCTGGAAATTAACAGTTCCTCGCTAACAAAAAGTGATCTTTTACTTGTTGATATGTTTATTAACGGTTCATATTAAAACAACATCTAAAAAGCCTCTTATCCCAAAAAAATTATATACAGCTGCTTATTTTTGTTTTACAAACTACTTACAAAAATCTTTTTGGTTTTTATGGTCGGGTTTTCAGTCTTGTTTACGTTAGCTTTATCTAAAACTTATAAGTGTTAATTACTATTAACGAATGTTAGTCCTTTTAATTTTCCTTGACTGTCAGTCGTTTAATATCGTACCTTTGTTAATAGGTTGTTAGTTGGTGGTGATAAACCAATTCTGCAAATAATAAACGTTTAGATCCTAACAGAACTAACACCTTATAATAATACATTATAATTTATTTAAATAAATATAAAGTATATGTATAATAAAGAATTGGAAAAGGGTTATCTCGAAAAAAAAATTGATCCGTCGCTTGACTTGTTTGAAGAGATCAAGTACCTTCAACAAAAAAAGAATGCCGTTATTCTCGCCCACTATTATCAAGACGCTGACATACAAGATATTGCTGATTACATTGGTGATAGTTTGGGTTTAGCTCAGGAAGCACAAAAAACAAATGCCGAAATTATTTTATTTGCGGGAGTTCATTTTATGGCTGAGACCGCAAAAATTTTAAATCCAAATAAAAAAGTTTTAATTCCGGATCTCAACGCCGGTTGCTCTCTTGCAGATTCTTGTCCGTCTGTAAAATTTGCAAAATTTAAAACAGAACATCCCGATCATATTGTAATAACTTACATTAATTGCACAGCTGAAATAAAAACACTAAGTGATATTATTTGTACAAGTAGTAATGCAGTTCAGATAGTAGAAAGTTTATCGAAAGATCAAAAAATAATATTTGCACCGGATAAAAATTTAGGAGCTTACATTAATAAAAAAACAGGCCGTAATATGGTATTATGGGATGGTGCTTGTATGGTTCATGAGATATTTTCATTGGAAAAAATTGTAAAATTAAAATTACAACATCCAAATGCACAATTAATAGCACATCCCGAATGTGAAGAAGTTGTTTTAGAAAAAGCAGATTTTATTGGAAGCACAACAGCACTTTTAAATTATTCGAAAAATAATAATTGTAATGAATTTATTGTTGCAACTGAAACTGGAATTTTACACCAGATGCAAAAATCAAGTCCGGATAAAACTTTCATTCCTGCACCTCCCAATAACAGTTGTGCCTGTAATGATTGTCCTTATATGAAACTAAACACCCTCGAAAAAATATATATAGCGTTAAAGTACGAGCAGCCTGAACTTTTAATGAGCGAAGAACTCATAAAAAATGCTAAAAAACCCATATTGAAAATGTTGGAGTTATCAGCAAAATTTGGTTTATAAAGCGTACCTTTAATGGATCATAAATGAAGGTTTTTAAGAAACATATTTTTCTTATTGTAGTAGTGTTTAATTTTTGTTTTGCCGCGAACGCACAAACAAATAATAACGGCTATAATAAATTCTATTACGATAACGGTGCACTTTCATCTGAAGGTAACATGAAAGACGGTAAGCCGGATGGTTATTGGAAAAATTATCATAAGAACGGGAAAATTAAAATAGAAGGAAACCGAAAAGACTTTTTATTAGACAGCACCTGGAAATTTTATTCAGAGAATGGTAAAATAACAAAATCAATTAATTACAGAGAAGGAAAAAAGAATGGATACACTTTTGTATTCGACACAGCACAAAAGCCCGTTTCACGAGAAATTTTTGTGAATGATATTAAACAAGGCGTCACGAAATATTTTTATCCATCAGGAAAAACAAAACAAACATTACCATACGTTAACGGAAAACCAGACGGCATTGCTTATGAATTAAGCGAAGACTCAACTGTAATTTCTATTTCGAAATACATTTCAGGAATTCTACAAGGCATTGAACGCATTAACCGAACAGACGGCGAAGGAAAAAAACAAGGAACCTGGAAAGATTTTTACGACGACGGTAAAGTAAAAAAAGAACAGCGCTTTAACGATGATGTTTTAGATGGCTACGTAAAAGAGTATGACAAAAAGGATAACCTTGTAAAAATAAATAAATACAGTCTCGGAAAGGAAATTAAGAATGCGCCCGAGCTTGCAGTGCTGGAAATTTTCAAACAGTATTATGATGATGGTACTTTAAAATACGAAGGGCCTTATGCTGATGGATATCCTGTAGGCACGCATTATCATTACCGTCAGAAATTCCAATGCGATTCTTTATTATATAAACGCGATGATTCAACTGATGTGTGGATAAAAAAATGGGTTTGCAGAAATGTTCCCGTTCCGGATTCTGCTATCACTTACAATGAAGGAATTGTTATTGAACGCGGCGCGGTTGATAGCGTGCGTCAAAAGATCGGCGTCATTACAGAATATCATAACACAGGAGAGTTCCGCGCAAAAGGATTATATGTTTCGGGAAACAAAAATGGAGAATGGATCTATTATTATCCGAATGGTAAAATAGAACAAAAAGGTTTATACGATAAAAAAGGAAGACCAAAAGGAGTTTGGCGCTGGTATTATGAAAATGAAGCGCTGATGCGCGAAGAAGCTTATGTTAATGGAAAACGCGAAGGACCAATGACAGATTATACAGAAGAAGGAAAAATTTTAACCAAAGGCGAATACTTCGACGGCATGAAAGAAGGAGTTTGGGTTTATGAAACACCGGAGTACAGAGAGATCGGAAAATTTACAGCCGACAAACAAGACAGCATGTGGCGCAGTTTTTATATGCCAAAAGGTAAACCGCGCTTCGAGGGAAGATTTATAAATGATGAGCCCGAAGGATTACACACCTGGTATTATGAGAACGGATCAAAAATGTTTTTTGGGAATTACGCCGGCGGATTAAAACAAGGCGAGTGGCGTTATTACGACGAGAACGCTTATAATTATTTAACCGTTACATACGATAATGATATTGAAACAAAATTTCAAGGCGTAAAAGTGAGGCCCACTTACGAGGAAAGTCTACGCGACTATTCGAGCGCGATAAAAAACAAAAAGAAAGTAGTTAAAGAGGGTGAAGAATAAGGCCGAAATATTTAAGAACGAAGAGCTTTTTAATTTATTAAGTAAGCACGCTAACGATATTCTTTTCAGATTTGAATTCCAACCAAAACCAAAATGTACTTTTATCAGCGATTCTTTTGAACGTGTTTTTGGTTACAACAAAAAAGAGTTTCTTGGTAATCCGGGCTTTTATAAAAAAATAATTTTTCCGGAAGATCAAAGCGAATATATTTTTACGCTAAACGATTTTAAGCGACACTTAAAGTCTAAAAAAGAAAATACAACCTTGCGCTATACAAACAAAAAAGGCGAAGTTATTTGGCTCGAAACGGTTTATACACCAATAAAAAATAATAAAGGGAAAATTACTTCGATGATCGGCATTAGCAGAAATGTTAGTCACGAAAAAGAAACCGAAGCGCACCTTAACGAAGCAAAAGAACAGTTTAACATTATTTCGAATAACGCACACGATGTTATTTATTTCTTTTCTTACATTCCAAAACCGCACTACTTATATATTAGCCCTTCTGTAAAAAAAGTTTTAGGCTACGACGCGTCTAATTTTTATAAAGACCCTTTTTTCATTAACAAGAAGACGATCGGAGTTATTAATGAATTAAAAAAACACGAAAAGAAAGCGGTCGCCGAACAAAAGAACAACACCTTTAAACAAAAAAAGGTTGTTTATCAAATGAAGGGAAAAGACGGTAAGGTAATCTGGATGGAAGACCACGTGCTGCCTATAAAAGACGGCAAAGGAAAAATAAAATTTATTTTTGGCATTGTCAGGAACATCACCGATAAAGAAACTTACGCAAAAGAAAAATTAAGAGCCGCATTAGCGGAAGAGCATAATAAGATCCTGATAGGAGAAATTGAAACCAGAAACCTTATTGAGGCAAAGCTGCAAACGGTTTTTAATACGTCAACACATATTATCTGGACGGTTGACACAGATTATAAATTAACCTCGTTCAACCAGAACTACAGCAATCAGCTAAGTAAATATTACGAAACAGAAATAAAAGAAGGGGCCGATTTTAAAAAATTATACAAAAGCGTTTTAAACAAACAGGATTACGATTTCTGGATGGACAAATACGCATCTGCCTTTAAAGGCAATAATACTTTATTTGAAACTGAAAAAGTTCTTGATAGTGGCGAAAAAATTTACCGAGAGATCTATTTAAATCCTACAAAAAATAAAAAAGGAAAAGTTATCGAGGTTGTTGCAATTTCTCACAACATTACGCCAAGAAAACAAACCGAACAAAAAGCAATTGAACAAAGCGCAAAACTTAGCGCGATCTTCGAAAGCAGCTCGCATTTAGTTTGGACAGTAAACCAAAAGCTTGAACTCACTTATTTCAATAGTAATTATGTAAAAACCATCATAGATAAATTTGGCGTTAGTCCTGTTTTAGGAAAGGTTGTTTATAATATAGTGCCCGAGAAATATAAAAATGACATGAAGGCTCTTTGGGCTCCTTATTATGAGCGGGTTCTTAAAGACGAACAAGTTATTTTTGAAAGAAAAGACCTTAACGAAAAGGGAGAAGAAGTTTATAGAGAAGTGTTTTTAAGTCCGATCAAAAATGAGAGTGGTAAAGTTTTTGAAATAGCGTGTTTGGCACATGATATCACCGAAAACAAACATTACGAAAAACAAAACATCGAACAGGCATCGAAGATCAAAGCTATTTTTGAAAGCGGAACGCATATTATGTGGACCGTAAACAAAAAACAAGCTTACGCTTCGTTCAATAAAAATTTCTCTGATGCGATCTTCGATCTGTACGGAAAGCGCCCTGAAATAAACAAAGAAATGACTAGGCCCGAAAACCAATACTCAAGCGCAGAATATCATCGTTTCTGGCACGGCAAATACGAAGAGGCGTTCAAAGGAAAAGCAATTGAGTTTATCAGCGAACGAACCAACACAAAGGGAAATAAAGTTTATCGCCAAATTTATTTGCATCCGATCTATAATGACAAAGAAGTAATAGAGGTTTCCGGAATGGGAATTGACATTACCGATAAAATTACCGGCGAACAAAAAATAATTAATCAGGCCGCCAAGCTTAACGCGGTATTCGAAGGAAGCTCGCATTATATATGGACCATCGACAGAAACAGTTGTCTTACTTCTTTTAATAAGAATTTTGTTAATCTCATAGTAAGAGCATACGATCATGAGCCCGAACAGGGAATCTGCATTAATGCGGAACCATACGTAAGCGACCCCGAATATAATAAATGGTGGATCGGCCAGGTTAATAAGGCATTCAACGGCGAGCGCCTGAATTTTGAAACGGCTTTTACCGATGATGAGAATAATAAAATTTATCTTGATGTATATTTGAATCCGATCTATCACGAGGAAAAGATCGTTGAGGTTTCTGCAATTGCACATGACATTACTGAACGCGTACAACATGAAGAAAAAGTTAATCAATCCTTAAAAGAAAAAGAAGTTCTTTTAAAGGAAGTGCACCACCGTGTAAAAAACAATATGCAGGTAATTTCAAGTATATTAAACCTTCAGTCGTCGTATGTAACGGATGAATATGCTTTGAGTTTATTGAAAGAAAGTCAGAACAGGATCAAGACGATGGCTTACATTCACGAGTCGTTATACCAAAATAAAACGTTTACGTCTATTAATTTTTCAGAATACATTTCCACTTTGGCAAGTAATATTTTACAATCCTACGCGGCCTCGGCACAAAAGGTAAGCCTTTCTCTCGATGTCAATAAGATCATTCTAAACCTGGACACATCAATACCCGCAGGCCTGATTATTAACGAATTAGTTACCAACTCCATAAAACATGCTTTTAATGGAGCTAAAGAAGGGATAATTTTAATAAATTTGCACACTAAGGATAATGTCTTATTTTTGGAGGTGTCGGATAACGGCAAGGGATTTCCGAAAGAGATAGACTTCAGAAACACGAACTCGTTAGGACTACAATTAGTAAATACGCTTGTTGAACAGCTTAACGGTAAGCTGGAATTAAGCGGAAACAAAGAAGGGGGAACAAGTTTTTTTATAAACTTCCCAATGTAAAAGAAAATGGAAAAATTAAATATTTTTATAGTTGAAGACGAAAGCATTGTTGCGAAAGACATTCAAAACAATCTTATTAAATTAGGATATAATGTTTTAGGAATTGCTAATAACGGTAAAGACGCGATCGAGCAAATTAAAGAAACCAATCCCGATGTTGTGTTGATGGACATCATGATCAAAGGAGATCTTACCGGAATTGAAGTAGCAGAACAGATCAGAAAATTTGTAAGCGTACCAGTAATATTTTTAACCGCTTATGCTGACGAAAGCACATTAAGCCGCGCAAAAGTAACTGAGCCTTACGGATATATTTTAAAACCATTCAAAGAAATTGATCTGCACAGCACAATTGAAATGGCTGTTTATAAACACCAAAAAGATTCTGCATTACAAAAAGAACGCGACTTTTTATATTCACTTGTTGAGAACAAAGACGGATCGCAAAGCGATATTTTATTTGTGAAAGCAAATAGCCGTCTGGTAAAAGTTTATTTAAAAGATATTTATTATGTTGAGGCGTTAAAAGATTATGTGATCATCAATACGCAATACGCGCGCTATACGGTTCACTCTACAATGAAAGACATTGAGAAGAAATTAGGCACGATAGATTTTATTCGTGTGCACCGCTCCTACATTGTACGTGTAGAAAAAATTCAAGCCATCGAAAACCAAACGGTTGTTTTAGAGAACGAGAAAAAAGCAATTCCCGTTGGAGGATCATACCGCGACGAACTTTTAGGAAAATTGAATTTATTGTAATAAACCGTCATTCTGCCCGCCAAAGGCGCAAGGCAGAATCTCATTAAAACCTTTTCTTTTAAGAAATAGTTTTTTAAGGCTTACTGTTTGTTGTTGATCATCTTAATGCTTCCGCTTACGGCCCCATCAGTAAACAAGCTCGCAACATAAATCCCTTCTGATAAAGTATTCGCATCAAAAACAACAGATGTTTTTCCGCGCTCCAATAAATAAATTGTTTTAATTGTTTTGCCTGTTAAGTCTGTGACAATAATATGAGCTTCTTTTGCGCTCTCTAAAATAAAAGCATCAATAGTTGTTGAGCCAATAAAAGGATTAGGATAATTTTTTAGAAGAGATGATTTTTGCTGATCAATTCCCGTTAATGATTCAGCGCCTTTTTTTGTAGCGTAAGTTGCGTTGTCGCCGGTAATTTTTAATTCAACACGTCGGTTTAAAATTTTACCTTTTTCATTTGTGTTATCATAAGCCGGCATCGTTTCGCCCTTACAATCTACTACAATATTATTTACGCTAACGCCTTTGCTTTGTAAATATGCAGAAACATTATTTGCGCGGCCGCAACTTAATTCCTGATTAAAATCTTCTCCGCCTTCGTTATCTGTATGTCCTGTCAATAAAATTTTTCCGCCATAGTTTTTGTATTGCGTCGCCAATGCGTCCAATAGGTTTTTATAAGCTTCATCGATCTTCTGATCATTTTTTCCGAACAAAACATTGTAACGCTTTTCATAACTCACAACACTTCTTCCTTCTAATAAAACCCCTGAGTCGAAAGCGTTATCCTGTACATCAGCGATCGCTAATTTAATATGATAAGTTTCATAAGGCACAACAACCTGACGGATCTCCATTAATTTAGTTAAGCCGTCATATTCTAAACCAACATGACCATCAATATTGCTTACATAAAAAGTTGAATTTTTTGCTTCTTTACGATCGTAGCTGTTGTTACTTCCGTTATTAATATTGTTTACGCTTACCGGAATTTTTGTGTTAGGAACAACTGCTAAATTTTGTTCTTTCTCAATTCCTTTTCCGCTGATGATGAACGCGAAAATATCGTTGTAATCTGACCCAACATATTCATCATATTCTTCGGAGCCAAAAACATAATTAAAACTTAAAGAGTCGGCCGTTGGCACAACATCAAATTCAATTACACAGGCATCATACGTTTTTTTATTGCGGTCAAGAAATTTTTCCAATTCAGGGTAACCGGAATTTTCATCCAGCTTTCCCCCTCTTCCTTCTGCATTCGCGTGTGTATTATTTGATGTGCTGCCTGAAGTGTTTTTTGAAGAAAGTCCTGCAATGCCGCCGGTTGTCATCACCAAGCCTTTCTTCATTCCTAACCTTGCTTTTTTATCTTCAAAAAAACCAAAAGCCTCGTCGCTTGATGTTTTTGTTATGGAATAATTTTTTAAAACAACTCCATCGCCTATCATCGATTGTAAAAGTTTTTGAATGCTTAATTGACTGTTCGGATTTGCGTCCGGCTTGAAAACTCTGAAATCAGCGGCGTATTGTGCGCTTAATGCTAAACTAAATAAAATACAGCTGGCGGAAACGTATAATTTTCTCATGGCAAAAGGTTTTGTTTTATAAATTTATATTGAGATGCGGTTACAGGATTCTTTCCATAAAACTCTTTCAATTATTTTTTGAGAGGTTAAACAGGGCGAATTAGTAGATTTTACCCCTCCTCCATTTTCCCTCTTACCTTATCCCTTTATCTATTATCTTTGCAAAAGTTTTGAAGCAGGAATACGATATAATTGTTGTTGGTGCTGGTCATGCCGGATGTGAAGCCGCCGCCGCCGCCGCGAACATGGGATCCAAAGTTTTATTGGTGACCATGAACATGCAAACCATTGCTCAAATGAGTTGCAACCCGGCCATGGGAGGAATTGCTAAAGGACAGATCGTTCGGGAAATTGATGCGCTTGGCGGCTACTCCGGAATTGTTTCTGATTTTTCAGCTATACAATTCAGAATGTTGAACAGAAGCAAAGGCCCGGCAATGTGGAGTCCTAGAACACAAAACGACAGAATGATGTTTGCTGCGAAGTGGAGAGAAATGCTGGAACAAACACCGAATGTTGATTTTTGGCAAGACATGGTCCGCTCTTTAATTATTAGTAAAGACGGAAAAAGAGTTGAA
>JANYCL010000362.1 GCA_025360355.1 Sphingobacteriaceae bacterium | reverse complement strand
TCCAAATTTCGTGAAAAATTTTTGAGGCGCCTGAGCACTTAAATAAATGCTTGCAAAAAATAATATGATCAACAAATTCTTTTTCATCTTATTTAAATTTTTTGGCGATGCTAAAATAAACACCTTGTCCGTATGCTTGTTTTGGTAATATGTAACCTTGTAAACTATTGCTTCCTAATTTAAAGAACCAGTTTTTATCACTGTAAGTTAAGGCGAGTCCTGTATTTAAACGCGCGTAGCCGCCATAGCCAACATGCACACTAACAGTAAATTTGTTTACTAATTTGTATTCTGGTTCAATAAAAACATACGGTTTGTAATTGGAATGAAAAATATATCGGAAACCGGTATTAAACGCAAACACCCTGCTAAAATAAATTTTATTGATAATTATTAAATTAGTTGGAATGTTAGTGTTAAATGCTTCCTGACGCGCATTGGTTGCTTTCCGAATGACACTATCGGTATTTACTTTCTGCAAAGTGGAATCTTTCAGATCTAAAATATTATTGATATGATATCCGTCAAATTTAATAACGGAATCACAGCTGTATTGTACACTTTTTTCCGACCAATGTATGAAGCCAATGTTGTTGGCATTTACAGTTAAAACACTTTGTCGTCCTATTTTGCTTTTATAAGGCGTTTCAAAAAAAATATCTGCACTGGCTCCAATACCATTAAAGGATAAAAGATTTTTTTTATGAAAGGTATCGCTTAAGGCCATGTTAAAATTAGTACTGAAATCAAGTTCTGTGCCATCAGCATTCGTATAAAGAGAAGAATTTTTATTGGCTTTTATATAAAATAGTTGCTCGCCTTTTAAAAACGAAACTGAGATCCCGATCTTAGCAGTAGAATCTACTTGATGCATAATGACACCAAACTTTAATTCCTGAAAACGCAAAGCATTAATGCTTGTACCGGTAAAATTGGCGGTTTTACCTAAAAAAGGTTTATTGCCATACATCAAGAGCTGATAAAAATCTTTTGTGTAGGTAGCATTAAATATTTCCTGATTCTTGAAACCAATCAGAAAATCATATTTTGGGTTTTTACCAATGAACATGCTTACATCATAATTAAGATTGATCCCTAACTGATTATAACCATGCATTTTGTTAAGGGCAGCATCTTTTGTTTTTGTATCAATGTGTCCTCCCAATAAAAATTTAGTCATTAATCCGTTTTGAATGCCATTAGAGCCCGCATCGAAATCGGCATTTATGGAAATACTTCTTCCCGTATTTTCATAATTAAGAAACTCGGTATTGTATTGCGATCTTACTAAAGCAGCAAAAAAATAAAAGGAAAGAAATAGTATGTTCCGCATCCTAAGCATTATTTTTTCTTGGCTTTGTAATTAACGTCTACACTTAAGATCACATCCAGATCATAAGAATCTAATATTTTAATATCGGGAGGTTGCGGAGTTGGCAGATCAAAGCGGGCTACAAATTTTATGTATCTGCAAAGTTTAATGTTTTTGAGTTTACTTTCGGTTAATGGAATTGTGATTTTTGTATAAACAGGTGAAGTAACAATGTAAGAAGCATCTAAAGTGCCGCGGGTAATTGTATTTCCCGGAACTGAAAAGAGCGAATCGATAATTTGTTTTTGTTCATCTAAAATATAACCCTGTAAAACAGCATCAAACGGAAAACCATTTGTTGCCTGTAAAAAAAGATTTCCGTAATTAATATTATCAATTTGTTTTACGTTGGTTAGATCGATCGTAGAAGTTGTAATGAGTTTAAAAAAATTAGCCCGGATCTGCAGAGGCATGTCAACATCAGCATAAATGTCAATACTTGTATTTAAAAAAGCAAAATCATTAGAACCGGAAATGTTACCGAATGGGTTGACAACAATTTTACCCTGATAGGTTAAAAAATCTGGTAAATTTTCTAGAAATGATTTAAGATTAGAGTTAGTTGTGTTTACCGAAACTGTTTTAATAGAAGGAAAAACAGGACTGGAAAAATTAGATGTTTTTCCTGCTTTGTTAATATTTATGTTTGATAATCCTGTGGCATTTAAATTAACCGACGTATTACTAAAAGTGTTTATAGATTTAATATTGCTTAATTGCGCGTTAATATCAACTCCAAATCCATTTACAATTTTAAAATTTATAAATGCAGAAGAAATTTGAAAATTACTGGCCTGTAAATTATTACTTAGGTTTAGCGCAACTGTATCGTAAGGCAGATCAATATTTTGCTGACCAAAATAACCCTCAATATAATACGGCACCAGATCTTTATAGGAGATCTGAGCATAAACGCCTTGTCCCGCTCTTATGGTATCTGGTTGCGCAAAAGAAGCAACTTGGACATCAATGTTCTGAACTAATGTGTTTATTTTATTTCCGCTAAGTCCGTTTAACTTCACTGCATAGCCGCTTAGATCATAATATTTAATGAGATTGTTTGAACCAGGGTTAATTGTTTCTACTATTTGAAAAGGTATTCCGTATTTAGTTGTGTAAGGAAGCGTTAAATAAAATATTAATGGTTGAGTATAGGAATTACTATAAACCATTTTTAGCTGACCGTTATTAATGATCGCTGTTCTTATTTCAACATTATTATTTATTTTAAAATTTATTTCCTGTTGTTGCGGGAAAGACGGAATGCTATTGCCTGGTGCAAGAAATAATTTTGTAGTCGGCGGCATTACAAAAGGATAATTCAGAATAGTATCCGGTAACTGAACTAATGAATCTAGGGAAAAACCTGCAATTCTTTTCGAAAAAGCTAAATGCAATAAACCTGTAGGATCGGATTGAAATAAGGTATCGCTAAAAAAATTCTTAATATTTAATTTACTGCGCGCAATTGGCGCCTCAACATCTATATCCCAATCTGTTTCAAAAGATTTACGGCAGGATACAAAAGCAAGCACTAAAACAACTATAAAAAGGCTTATTTTCAGGAAAGAGCGCATTAACACAAATATACGCTTTTTTTACCCCAAAAGCGAGCGCCTAAAAGGCTTTAAATTTATAGATTTTACTATAATTTAATATCATCATATTAATTAACAATGTAAAAAGCTGAGCGAAAATTACGTAAATTTACACGTTGAAATTTTTACTAAATAGTCTTATCATACTGTGTTTTTTTAGTTTTGGAATTACCAGATCTCAAACACTTAATTATTATTTCGGTAATTTACATTCTCATACTTCTTATTCTGATGGAAATAAAGATTCGGCAAGCTCAAGCGTTTATAATCCCGCAGGAAGTTATGCATTCGCAAAATTAGCTCAGAATTTTGATTTTCTGGGAATATCAGAGCACAATCATTATTCATCTGCAAGTAATCCAGGCATGCAAGTTTCGCTTTATGCGCCCGGTATATCACAGGCAGCAGCAGCTACTACTTCTACTTTTTTAGCATTGTATGGTATGGAGTGGGGTGTTAGTACTGCTACATATTCAGGCCATGTGGTTATCTATGGTTTCAATCAATTAATTGGATGGGAAACTTATGGATGGGGAAATAATTTCAACATCTACAATGCTAAACTGGATTACGACAGTTTATTTATTAAGATTAAAAATAATCCCAATGCTTTTGCAACTCTTGCACATCCTTCAAGTACTGATTACGGTAATTTGTCAAACACTGCTTATAGTTCTGTTTACGATGCAGCAATCTCAGGAACTGTTTTTAGGAATGGTCCTGCGTTCAGTACATCTACAACATATACCGATTTTGCTGCGAGCGATTATGCCTGGTATTATAAAAAAATGCTTTCAAAAGGATATCATCTAGGAATCACTTATGATGGCGATAATCATTATACAACATTCGGTAAAGCAAATGCAGGCAGATTGGTTATCCTTTCTGCTTCTTTAACCTCTCCAAATTTATATACAGCAATGCAGAAAATGCATTTTTACGCGAGCGATGATTGGAATTGCAAAATAGATTTTAAAATTGGTTCGAATATAATGGGCGATTCTTTATCAGGGACCGTAAAACCAACAATTAACGTAACCCATAATGATATGGACGGAGAGTTGGCAGATAGTATAAAGGTGTGGTCGGGAATAACAGCAAGCGGAATTTCTCCAACTGTACTCAGTGTAGTTAAATCATCAAACACATTATCTTTCACCGATAATGCTATGGTTATTGGTACTGATAAATATTATTTTATTGAAGTTGTTCAGACAGACGGTGACAGAATATTTACTTCGCCTATATGGTACCATTTAAAGAACGCCTCAGGAATAGAGGAATATAAAAATGATTTTACTTTTTTAATGTTCCCAAATCCTGTAAACACAATGTTGTATATCAGTACAAATTTAAATGAGGATTTTGATGTGGAATTTTTTGATGTGACAGGGAAAATTGTTCACAAAGAAAAATTCACCACAGGAAATATTAAAATTCCGACTGAGAATTTTGCAAAAGGTTTTTACTCTGTAAAAATAACTTCAGGTCAATTTAGCCAGACCAAAAAACTGATTATCGAATAGACTTCAGAACAGTTTCTAATTTCCCTAACATTTCATCAGTAAAATCTAAGTGCGTTACAAAACGAATAGTTTGTTTTCCGAAAGCAGCCATTTTTATATTGTTCTCAGCTAATTTTTTTTCAAAATCCAGACTGCTGATCTTTGGATTGATATCAAAAATTAAAATATTGGTATCAACCGGTAAAACAGAATCCACATACGTCAATTGTTTCAATATTTTTTCAATTTCCTTAGCGCGCTTATGATCTTCTTT
>JANYCL010000344.1 GCA_025360355.1 Sphingobacteriaceae bacterium | reverse complement strand
CAGCTGATATTGATAAAGTGTACGTTCCTCAAATTGGATTATCGGATGGAATTGTTCATGATCTTTATGATACTTATAAAGCCAAACAAAAATAGATTTGCTTTTCATTAATTACATATTGTTTCTCTCTTTTTCGATCACCGATGCCATCGATATTTTTTTGGTAGCTGTTATTTTGTACTTGCTGTATAATATGGTGAAAGGTACATCAGCAGTAAATATTTTTATCGGACTAGCAGTAATTTATTTTTTGTGGATCATCATCCGCGCGCTTGATCTGAAATTACTCAGTTCTTTAATGGGAAAATTTATTAACGTTGGTGTAATTGCGATAATGGTTGTGTTTCAGCAGGAGATCCGTAAATTTTTATTGTATATCGGCTCTAGTGAATTTATCCGAAGCCGTAATTGGAAAAATCTTTTGAAATTTAAATTAGGAGGATCAGACTCCGACGCAATTGAATTGGATGTTGATTCGATCATTAACGCTTGTTTAAGCATGAGCGAAACGAAAACCGGCGCTTTAATTATTATTTCCCGTAAATCTGATCTTAAATTTTACATTAGTTCAGGAGAATCGATCGATTCAGCTTTAACCGACAGAATGCTCGAAAATATTTTCTTTAAAAATTCACCATTACACGATGGAGCTGTTATTATTAAGAACAACCGAATAATTGCTGCACGCTGTGTTTTACCGGTGACCGAAAAAGAAAATTTCCCTTCTCATTTCGGAATGCGGCATAGAGCTGCGGTCGGTATAACAGAAACAACCGATGCCATAGCTATTACAGTTTCCGAGCAAACAGGAGGGATCTCCTTAACCATTTCGGGTGAAATAAATGCTAACCTTAGCAAGGATAAACTTCGGTTCTTAATTGAAAAGAACATAAAATAATCCTACCTTTGCACCCTAATACATTTGCCGTTTGCCATCTTACATTTTACATTCTGCTCTATGAACATTTTATCAGTCAATAATCTCTCTAAATCATACGGCGATCGTGTATTATTCCGTAACATTTCTTTTGGAATTAACAGGGGTGATAAAGTAGCATTAGTCGCTAAAAATGGGAGTGGTAAATCAACTTTATTTAAAATTTTAAAAGGTGTTGAAATTGCAGATTCAGGAGAAGCAGTTTTCAGAAAAGATATTACAATTTCGTTTTTAGATCAGGATATTATTCTGAATGATGAAATATCTGTAATGGATCATATTTTTGCTTCTGAAAATAAATTAACTAAATGTATTAAGTCTTACGAAAAAGCTGTTAAACTTTCTGAAGAAGGACATATTAGCGCTGCTAATTTGTTAGAATCTTCATTAACCGAAATGAATGAACTTAACGCTTGGGATTATGAGAAAACAGTTAAAGAAATTTTATCACGTTTAGAACTTAGCGATTTCTCCCAACTAATTAAAACATTAAGCGGCGGACAAAGAAAACGTTTAGCTCTTGCTCAGGTTTTGATCAATAAACCGGATCTGTTAATAATGGATGAGCCTACCAATCATTTGGATATTGATATGATCGAGTGGTTGGAAAATTACATTGCAAAAGAGGATGTTAGTCTTTTATTGGTTACACATGATAGATATTTTTTAGATGAAGTCTGTACTTCGGTTTTAGAATTAGATAATACAGAGCTTTACGAATACAAAGGTGATTACACATATTTTATCGCCAAAAAAGCTGAACGCGAGATGATGCAGAATTCTGAGATCGACAAAGCACGGAATTTATATAAGCGAGAATTAGAATGGGTTCGTAAATCTCCGCGGGCAAGAGGAACAAAAGCAAAAGCGAGAGTGGATGCATTTAGTGATGTAGAACAAAAAGCCAAACAAAAAAAGATCGATAAACAAGTTGAACTGAGTGTGAAGATGGAAAGATTAGGTTCTAAAATTTTGGAACTTATAAAAATTGGAAAATCTTTCGGAAGCAAAAAAATATTAGATCCATTTACCTATACATTTAAAAAAGGTGAGAAGATTGGAATTATTGGTAAGAACGGAGTAGGGAAGAGCACCTTCTTAAACATTTTACAGGGATTAGAAGGTTACGATTCGGGAAAAATACAAACCGGTGAGACAGTAATTTTTGGTTATTATTCGCAAGGCGGAATTAATGTAAGTGAAGACAAACGCGTTATTGAAGTTGTACGTGATATTGCAGATTATATTCCGTTAGCGAATGGAACGCAATTGTCAGCTTCGCAATTATTAACGCAATTTAATTTTCCGCCTGACGTGCAATATGGTTTTGT
>JANYCL010000298.1 GCA_025360355.1 Sphingobacteriaceae bacterium | reverse complement strand
TGTTGGAACTACAACCGCAAGTGCCGGACAGTATACAGTAATTGTAACTGATGTGAACACTTGTACAAATACAGCTTTTGCAACCATAATTATTAATCCTGCCCCTATTCCAAATATAAACTCTAACAGTCCGATCTGTTTGAATGATGTTATGAGTTTAACTGCAAGCGGCGGTATCAGTTATGCATGGACTGGTCCGAACGGATTTGTTTCTTCAGTACAAAGTCCAACTGTTCTCGGAAGTTCAGCTTCTGTAGGTGGAATTTATCAGGTAACTGTAACTGATGCGGGTGGTTGTTTTGCAACTACTAATATTAATACAATTGTAAATCCACTTCCAGTTCCGCAAATAACTTCCGGACCAAATGTTGGTTGCGCACCGTTATGTGTGAATTACACTGTACAAAGTACACCAACTGCATCACTTGCTTATTGGACGATGGGTAATGGCGAATCTGCAAATGGTGTATTAAATACCCAGTCTTGTTATAATATTGCGGGTATTTACACTATTACCGCAACTGTAACTGATATTAATGGTTGTTTAGGACAAGCTACTTATACTGCTGAAGTTTATCCAAAACCGGTTGCTGATTTTAACCACGCTCCTATTAAACCAATTGTGAATATTGATGGAGAGGTTGTGTTTACTGATGCTTCCTATGGTGCGAATATTACAAGCTGGAATTGGTACTTCATGAACACTGCTCAGTACACTTCTGTTAATCAGAATCCAACTTTTATGTATACCGAAGCCGGGACTTATGTTGTAGCTCTCGTTGTAAAAAGCGATAAAGGTTGTATTGATACATTATTACGCCCGCTTGTTGTAGGTGAAGATTACGGTATTTATGTACCGAATGCATTCACTCCAAACGCTGATGGATTTAACGATGTGTTCCAGCCTAAAGGATTTGGTATTGTGAAATATGAATTATATGTATTCGATCGTTGGGGCGAAAAATTATTCCATACCAAAACTTTTGAAGAAGCTTGGGATGGTACTTATCAAGGTAGAGGAAACAAGACTTGCGAAGAAGCAGTTTACACTTGGCTAATTGATGTTACAGATGTCTTCGGCAAATCTCACGAACTAAAAGGACACGTTACTCTGATACGATAATTCAATAAAAAGAAAAATATAACCCCTGAAGTCTACGTACTTCAGGGTTTTTTTTGTCCCCCGTTTTACGTGATAAAAACATACTTTTAGAACTATTTTTGAGCTGTTTTTACGTTATTTAATTAAATACGCTTAATTTCGTTCCTCATCAATTCAATTAACATGACATCAAAATTTATTGCTTCAGCGGGATTAATTCTCTCATTAACTCTTCCGCAATTATCTTTTTCGCAAGGTTTAAAACCTGTTGAAGAAGTAAAGAAAACCGGAAATGAAATTGTGATCACTTACAAAAAATTTGTGCTGCCAAATGGTTTATCGATTCTAGTACATGAAGATCACTCCGATCCTGTTGCATATGTTGATGTAACTTATCACGTAGGTTCTGCACGCGAGCAAGAAGGCCGTTCCGGATTCGCGCACTTTTTTGAACACATGATGTTTCAAGGTTCAAAGAACGTTGCTGATGAACAACATTTTAAAGTTATTACCGAAGCAGGCGGAACATTAAATGGTTCTACAAATACCGACAGAACAAATTATTTTGAAACCGTACCAAGCAACCAGGTAGAAAAAATGTTATGGTTAGAGTCTGACCGTATGGGTTTCTTATTGGATTCGGTAACACAAAAGAAATTTGAAGTACAACGCGCAACTGTAAAAAATGAGCGCGGACAAAATTATGATAACCGTCCGTATGGTTTAGTTGGAGAAAAAATTGGTGAAGCATTATATCCTCAAGGACATCCTTATAGCTGGACCACTATTGGTTATATTGAAGATTTAAATCGTGTTGATGTTAATGATCTGAAACGTTTTTACATGCGTTGGTACGGACCAAATAATGCTGTCCTTACAATTGCAGGTGACGTGAATACAGATGAAGTTGTGAAATTAGCAGAAAAATATTTTGGCTCCATTCCACGCGGTCCGGAAGTGAAACCTCAGCAGATCTCAAAAGTGACATTGTCTGAAAATCGTTATATTCATTACGAAGACAATGTAAAGTTCCCGATGTTGCGCTTTGCATATTCAACTGTTGCAGCACGCGCTGAAGATGATGCTGCTTTAACAGTTTTAGGTCAGATCTTATCAGGTTCAAAAAGTTCACCGATGTATGAAGCATTCATAAAATCAAAAAAAGCAGTTTCTGCAAATTGTTATCAATATAGCAGAGAATTAGCAGGACAATTTGAATTTGGAATAAGAGCAAATGCCGGTGCCAATTTAGCTGACATGGAAAAAGAATTGAAAACCACATTGGAGAATTGGGAAAAAACAGGCGCAACTGATGAAGATGTGGAAAAATTTAAAGTTTCTTACCAAAGCAGTTTGTATGATGGATTAGCAACCGTACAAGGTAAAGGGGCGCAGTTAGCAGCGTATTACACTTATACAGGTGATGGAAATTATCTGAAAAAAGAAATTGCGCAATATTTAAAAGTAACAAAGGCAGATGTAATGCGTGTTTATAATACTTACATCAAAGGTAAGAATGCAGTTATTTTAAGTTGTGTTCCAAAAGGAAAAACGGATCTCAAAACACATGATGAAACCTGGAAAATGTATACCAGAAATATTCAACAGGAAAGTGCTGAATACAAAAATTTAAGTTATAACGAACCAAAAGATAATTTTGACAGAAGTAAAATGCCAAACGCTAAACCAGCTTCTTTAGTTCCGGTTCCTGATTATTGGACTGATAAGTTAAGCAATGGTATTAATTTAATTGGCGTTAACAGTAACGAGATTCCGAAAGTAAATATTTTAATAAGCACGAAATTTGGTCACCGCGCTGAGCCAAATAATAAAGCAGGTTTATCAAGCATGTTGGCAGATCTTATGCAGGAAAGCACATTGCAACATAGTTCGGAAGACATTGAAAAAATGTTAGACAAATTAGGAAGTTCGGTAAGTATAAGTTCAGGTAACGAAGAGTTTTCTATTAGTATTTCTTGTTTAAAAACAAATTTAGATGCGACATTAAAAATTGCAGAAGAAATTATTTTCTCACCAAAGTTCGACAAAGAAGATTTTGAATTAGTAAAGAAAAATCAATTGGATGGTTTAGCACAACAACAAACTTCAGCTGCTACAATTGCAAGTTTAATTTATGCTAAACTTGTTTATGGCCCAAATCATATTATGGGAATTAATGCCGACGGAACACCCGAAACTGTTAATGGAATAAGTTTGGAAGACGTAAAAAAATTCTATGAGGGTTTATCATCTGTTGAAGCATCAATTGCATTAAGCGGCGATGTAAAAAAAGAAGATATCATGCCAAAGCTTGCTTTCATGTCAAAATTAAAAGCAAATACACTTCCTATTTTAAAACAACCTGATGCTCCTTCAATTTCAAAAACAAAAATTTATTTTGCGGATAAAAAAGGTGCTCCTCAATCTGAAGTTCGCGTAGGTTACATGACCAACATGCCTTACGATGTAACAGGTGAGTTCTTCAAAAATCAAATTATGAATTTTGCTTTTGCAGGCGCGTTTAACAGTCGCATCAATTATTTATTACGCGAAATAAGAGGGTTTACTTATGGTGCAAGAGGTGGTTTCTCTGCAGGAAATAAATATCCGGGGCCGTACACCATCAGCGGTGGTTTCAGAGCTAATTCAACCGATAGTACGATCATGGATATTGAAACTGAATTAAAAAAATATGCAGATAAAGGTATAACTGATGATGAATTAAGTTTTGCAAAAAATGCAATGGCACAATCGGATGCATTAAAATACGAATCACCTTTCCAAAAATTAGGATTCGTAAAACGTATCTTAGATTATAATTTGCCTAAAGATTACGTGAAACAACAAGCGGATATTCTTAAAACAATTTCTAAAGCTGAAATTAATGACCGCGCTAAAAAAAATCTCCCCTATAACAACATGGTTATTTTAATTGTTGGCGATAAAGCAACTAATTTTGAAAAAGTAAAAGCTTTAGGTTACGATGTTACAGAGTTAGATCTGAATGGGAACG
>JANYCL010000240.1 GCA_025360355.1 Sphingobacteriaceae bacterium | reverse complement strand
CAACATATATTTTATCATGGCACGATAATAATATGAACTTTCATAATCGCTTTTTATCGCTATCGATTTATTTACATCTGCCAAAGCATCTTCATATTGTTTCATGAAATAAAGTGCAGCTGCTCTGAAGGTATAAGCTTTATAAAATTTAGGATTCAGGTCAATAGCTGCGTTAAAATCTGTTACCGCATCTTTATATTCTAACAGATAATATTTACAAAGCGCGCGGTTATGGTAACAATCTGCTTTTGTCGGATCAATTTCTAAAGATTTATCAAAATCAACTTTTGCTTTTTCATAAAGTCCCATATCGTATCTGCACAAACCGCGGTTGTAATAAGCATCAGCATCTTTATGACTATGCGCAATAACGCTATCGTAATCGGTGATAGAGGCTTCGTAATTTTTTTGTTCAAGGGAAACAAATCCTCTCTGAAAATAAATATCGGTATTTGGTTTTAATTTTACAGCGGTATTAGCATCGTTATAACTTCCTGTAAGATCGTTCAAATTAAATTTTATTTTACTGCGGTAATAATAAGCCCACTCGTAAGTTTTATCCAGATCACAGCCTTTATCCGCAAATGGTAATGCTTCTTTGTATTTTTCTAAACTATATAAACAAGCCGCTTTATAAACATGAGATTTACCATGTGTAGGATTTATTGCAATTGACTTGTCAAAATCAGAAATTGCATCATTATATTTTTCCAGATAAAAAGAACACAATCCGCGGCCATAATACACATCATTTTTTTTACGTCCCTTCTCAATGCTCATGCTGTAATCTATAACTGCATCTTTATAATCCGCCATCATGTATTTTGCAAGCGCACGGTTATAAAATGCAGCTTCATCATCGGGATGATTACTTATGTAAGTGCTGTACTCAATAACAGCATCTTGATATTTTTTCTGTTCATACAGATCGAATGCAACTTTAAAATGATCGCGGACATCAGGTGTTTGCGCAAATAATTTTCCGACTAAAACTAATGTAATTAAAATTATTCTTTTCATTTCTTATTTTATATTTTATTTAATCTTGGTTAGTGAGTTTGTCGAAGTATTAACTTGATAAAACCTCTATCATATTTAAAAGATCTTTGTCGAGCTCTTCAATATGCTTAACTGCTTTTTCGAAAGGCGTGAATGTTATTTTCCTGTTTACAATTCCAACCATTTCATTTTTTCGTCCTGCTTTTAAAGCTAACACTGCGTTGTAACCAACTAAACTTGCATTCACGCGTTCCATACAGGTTGGATTTCCGCCGCGTTGTATGTGACCAAGAACAGTAACGCGTACATCAAACTCAGGACAAGTTTTTTTAATTAGATCTCCAACTTTAAAAGCGCCGCCGTATTCATCACCTTCGGCAACAATAACTATTTTACTGGATTTGCTGCTACGCCAGTTTTTTATTTTTTGCAAGAGAACTTCAATGTCATTTTTCATTTCAGGAACCAATAATGCTTCAGCACCGGAAGCGATCGCACTGCGTAATGCAATTAATCCTGCATCGCGTCCCATTACTTCAACAACAAAAATGCGATCGTGACTCTCGGCTGTATCTCTTATTTTATCTACTGCTTCAACAACTGTATTAATTGCAGTGTCGTATCCTATTGTAAAATCTGTTCCTACAAGATCATTATCAATTGTACCTGCGCATCCAACAATTGGAATATTTATTTTTTTTGAAAGATCAATTGCACCGCGGAAACTTCCATCGCCACCAATAATTACAAAACCTTCAATACCTAAGTCTTTAATGTTTTTTGCAGCAGTATTTATTCCTTCTTCCGTCATAAAACGTGCGCTGCGTGCAGTTTTTAAAATAGTTCCGCCACGCTGAATAATTCCCGAAACAGAAGTTGTAGTTAAATTAATGTGATTATTATCTATAACACCTTCGTAGCCTTTGTAAAAACCAATTACTTCTATCTTATGATAAACTGCCGTTCGCACAACTGCACGTAAGCATGCATTCATACCCGGCGAATCGCCTCCTGATGTAATTATTCCGATCTTTTTCAAGTAACCAAATATACAAGAATACCTATTACAATTTCGCTTCTAAAATCAACAAAAAACACGTATTTTTACATTATGCCGCGCATTTTAGCAATAGATTATGGTAGTAAACGTGTTGGTTTGGCGGTTACTGATCCCTTACAAATAATTGCGAATGGTTTAACTACTGTTCACAGCAAAGATGTGATCAAATTTTTGGAAGATTATTTTAAAAAAGAAGTTGTTGAATGTATTGTTGTTGGTGAACCAAAAACACTCCGTAACGAACCATCCGATAGCGCCAGATTCATTGAGCCTTTTGTAAAACACTTACGAAATAAATTTCCAACAATGAAAATTGAGCGTTATGATGAACGTTTTACTACAGCAATGGCACATCAGGCAATGCTGGCAGGCGGTTTAAAAAAGAAAGCCCGTCAGAATAAAGAAACAGTCGACATGGTAAGCGCCACAATTATTTTACAGAGCTATATGGAATTTATTAAACAACGATAAAAAAATATTTTTGTACCTTTAATTGAAATAGAATTTATGACAGATAAATCAGAAGATAAAATACGTAAGGCTTTTGCAGAAAAAGACTGGAACGATATAAAAGCGAGCGATAGCTGGCAGATATTTAAAATAATGAGCGAGTTCGTTGAGGGCTTCGACAAAATGAGTAAGATCGGTCCTTGTGTTTCCATCTTCGGAAGCGCACGTACAAAACCGGATAATAAATATTATCAGTTGGCAGAAGAGATCGCTTTTAAATTAACGCAAGAAGGTTATGGCGTTATTACAGGTGGCGGTCCCGGTATTATGGAAGCAGCTAATAAAGGTGCTAAACGTGGCAAAGGAAAATCTGTAGGATTAAATATTGAATTACCATTCGAACAAAAGCCGAATGATTTTATTGACAGAGATAAGAGTATTGACTTCCATTATTTTTTTGTGCGCAAAACCATTTTCTTAAAATATTCGCAGGGATTCATTGGCATGCCCGGAGGTTTCGGAACAATAGATGAATTATTTGAATCCTTAACTTTAGTGCAAACACATAAAATTGCTTCGTTTCCTGTTGTTTTAGTAGGAAAAG
>JANYCL010000373.1 GCA_025360355.1 Sphingobacteriaceae bacterium | reverse complement strand
ATTTTTTGGTAAGGATGGAAAATATGTAACATCACGTCACTTACGCGATCGTCTATATAAGGAATTAGAGAAAAATTTAGCCATGCGCATTGAAGAAACAGGTTCACCTGATTCTTATATTGTTTTTGGACGTGGTATTTTACACTTATCAGTGTTAATTGAAACCATGCGCCGCGAAGGCTATGAATTACAAATTGGACAACCACAAGTAATCGTAAAAGAAATCGACGGTAAAAAATGTGAACCAATTGAGGTATTAACTATTGATGTTCCAATGGAATCGTCAAGTAAAGTTATTGACTTGGTAACACAACGTAAAGGCGACATGTTAGTAATGGAACCAAAAGGAGATCTTATTCATATCGAATTTGAAATTCCTTCACGTGGTATTATCGGTTTACGTAATAATATTTTAACAGCAACAGCAGGTGAAGCTATCATGGCGCACCGTTTTAAATCTTTTGAACCTTGGAAAGGTGCGATCCCAAATCGTATCGCCGGTGTTTTATTAAGTAAGGAAAGAGGAACATCTGTTGCTTACAGTATTGACAAATTACAAGATAGAGGAAAATTCTTTATCGATCCGGGCGAGGAAATTTATCCTGGTATGGTTGTGGGTGAACATATTCGTCCCGATGACTTAGTTATAAATCTTTGCGGAGAAAAAAAATTAACCAACATGCGTGCCAGTGGTACAGATGATAAAGTTCGTATTGCACCAAAAGTTCGTTTCAGTTTAGAAGAAGCGATGGAATATATTCAGGGTGATGAATATGTAGAGATCACACCGAATCATATCCGTATGCGTAAAATTATTCTTGATGAGAACGAAAGAAAACGCGCATCGAAAGCTATAGAGGCAATGTAGTTCGGCAAGCTCAACTATGACTCTGTCCTTTGATGGGGTTTTATTTAGAAATATTTCTTTTCTGCAAAACCTCGGTCACTTGACTGAGGTTTTTGTTTTTAGCACTGAGGAGAATTAAATAGTGAAACAACAGATCAGCCGCTTCGTTTAAAAACAGATCATCATTATTATCTTTCGCTTCAATTATTAATTCAGTGGCTTCTTCACCAACTTTCTGTGCAATTTTATTTA
Organism: Sphingobacteriaceae bacterium; assembly: GCA_025360355.1. Classification (GTDB taxonomy): domain Bacteria; phylum Bacteroidota; class Bacteroidia; order B-17B0; family Aurantibacillaceae; genus JAHEYG01. Next base: position 3,669 of record JANYCL010000373.1, on the reverse strand, counting down.
TGCCTTTTGCGAATAGGGAAGAGGTATAGGAAGAATCTGAAGGAGCGTTTTTCCGTTGCTCAATTGTTCTTTCCAATTCAGTTAAAAAATTTCCTTTATTGATTTCTTTAAAACAAGTATCGGCGCCGGTGTGACAAACAGGGCCGGTTGGTTCAGCTTTTATAAGTAAAGTATCTTCATCACAATCGGATAGAATTTCTTTAACCAATAAAAAATTTCCGCTTTCTTCGCCTTTGGTCCATAAACGGTTTTTGGTTCTGCTGAAGAATGTTACTTTTTTTAATGTTTTGGTTTTTTCTAAAGCTTCTTCATTCATGAATCCAAGCATAAGAACTTTATTGGTAGTCGCATCTTGGATAATTGCAGGCGCTAAACCATCTTTGTATTTTCTAAAATCTATTTTCATAATCTTATTTCAATTTTATTATTTCTTAATTCTTTTTTTAATGTTTGGATATTTATTTCGTTAAAGTGAAAAACGCTCGCTGCTAAAGCTGCATCGGCTTTGCCAAGAACGAATGCATCACTGAAATGTTGGATCGAACCGGCTCCACCGCTTGCAATAACAGGAACGTTTACATTCTCTGAAATTAGTTTGGTAATATCATTTGCAAATCCGTTTTTAGTACCGTCATTATTCATGGACGTTAAAAGTATTTCGCCTGCACCCAATTCAACTGCTTCTTTAGCCCAATCCAGAGTTTTCTTTTCTGTTTTTATTTTCCCTCCATTTAAATAAACAAACCAATCCCCATTCTCAAATTTCGTATCAATTGCCAAAACAATACACTGACTTCCAAAACGGGATGATAATTCTTTAATTAATTGCGGATCTTTAAACGCTGAGGTATTGATAGAGATTTTATCTGCACCCGCGTTTAATAAAATTGAAACATCTTCTAGAGAATTAATTCCGCCACCAACTGTAAATGGAATATTAATGTTTGATGCAATTCTTGTAACTAATTCTGAAAGCGTTTTTCTTTTTTCATTCGTGGCCGTAATATCTAAAAAAACAAGTTCGTCAGCGCCTTCTTCGCAATAACGAATAGCCAATTCAACCGGATCACCGGCATCACGGATATTTTCGAAGTTCACACCTTTTACAGTGCGACCATCTTTAATATCTAGGCAAGGAATTATTCTTTTAGTCAGCATTGATATAATTTTTTAGTTCGTTCATAGTGATCCTTCCTTCATAAATTGCTTTTCCAATTATAACACCACAGCAACCAATTTTTTCTAATTCTAAAACATCGTTTATATTGGCGACTCCTCCTGATGCAATTAATTTTAAGTCTGGAATTACTTTCATTATTTTTTTGTATAGATCAATTGATGGTCCTTGTAATAAACCATCTTTCGAAATATCCGTGCAAAATATATTTGTAATTCCGTTCATAAAATTCATTCTTACAAAATCAATGATATTAATTTCGGTTTTTTCTTGCCATCCGTTAATAACGATCGTTTCGTTATTTACATCTGCTCCTAGCATTATTTTATCTGCGCCATATTTTTTTACCCAGCCATATAAAGTTTCAGGTTGTTTAACAGCTAAACTTCCGATCGTTGCCATTGAAGCTCCTGCATCAAAAATACTTTGAATTGAAAGCTCGTTTTTTATTCCACCGCCAAAATCAATTATTAGTTTGGTTTGTGAAGCAATTGTTTCCAGCACTTTCAAATTAACTACTTCTCCTTTTTTGGCACCATCCAGATCAACAAGATGTAAACGTGTAATTCCAATCGTTTCAAATTGTTTTGCAACTTCCAATGGATTTTCATTGTAAATTGTTTTTTGTGAATAGTCGCCCTGTGTTAAGCGCACGCACTTACCATCAATAATATCTATAGCCGGAATTATTTCTATCATAACTCAATAAAATTCTTTAATAATTGTTCCCCAGCTTCGGCAGATTTTTCGGGGTGAAATTGTACACCGTAAAAATTACCTTTTTGTAAAGCAGAGCTGTATTCTGTTATGTAATTTGTAGTTGCGATAGCATTTTCACTTTTCCCAACATAATAACCATGAACAAAATATTGAAATTCGTTTTCGGTAATGTTTTTGAATAATGGACTTTTCAAATTGTAAATGTTATTCCAGCCTACTTGTGGTACTTTGACATCCCCCTTAAATTTTAAAACCTGCTGATCAAATATTCCCAAACAATCTGTATTTCCTTCTTCAGATCTTTTGCACATTAATTGCATTCCTAAGCAAATACCGATTACAGGTTGCTTTAAATTTGGAATTATTTTATTCAGTCCTTTGTCGTTTAAATATTTCATAGCACTTGAAGCTTCACCAACACCGGGAAAAATAACTTTATCTGCAGACTGAATTTCGTTCGGAGAATCAGTAATAATCGGTTCAATACCGATCCGGTTCAGTGCAAATTTCACTGACTGAATATTTCCAGCGTTATATTTTATTATCACGACTTTCATTTATAATACTCCTTTTGTACTCGGTAAGCTCATGTTTTCTTTATCTCTTTTAACTGCCATTTTAATTGCTTTCGCAAATGCTTTAAAAATGGCTTCTATTTTGTGATGCTCATTTGTGCCCTCTGCTTTTATGTTCAGATTACATTTAGCGGCATCGCTGAATGATTTGAAAAAGTGAAAGAATAACTCTGTGGGAACATCTCCGATCTTTTCACGCTTGAATTCTGTTTCCCAAACTATCCAATTACGTCCGCCAAAATCTAAAGCAACTTGCGCAAGACAATCATCCATTGGTAAACAAAAACCATAGCGTTCTATTCCTAATTTGTTTCCCAGTGCAGAATAAAATGTTTCTCCTAATGTAATAGCTACATCTTCGATAGTGTGGTGCTCGTCAATTTGCAGATCTCCTTTTACCTGAATTGAAAGATCAAGATTTCCATGACGCACAATTTGTTCTAGCATGTGATTAAAGAAATTTAATCCGGTATTTATTTCTGCTTTACCGCTTCCGTCTAAATTTAATTTAATTGAAATATCTGTTTCGTTTGTTTTTCTTTTATATTCTGAAATTCTCGACGGTAATTTAAAAAAATTGTAAATGTCTTCCCATTTGTCAACCCCTTGATCAATATTTCCATTTGTAAGATCATAATTCTTAATGAAAATAGCTTTGCAACCTAAATTCTCAGCCAATTTTACATCAGTTAACCTATCGCCGATTACAAAGGAGTTTTTAAGATTGTAATCTCCATTCAAATATTTTGTCAGCATTCCTGTATTTGGCTTGCGGGTTGGTTTATTTTCTGATTCCAGACTTTTGTCAATACAAACTTCAGAAAAAACAATTCCTTCTTTTTCAAAAGCCTCAATAATAAAATTCTGAACTGGCCAGAATGTGTTTTCAGGAAATGATTCTGTTCCTAAGCCATCCTGATTGGTAACCATTACTAATTCGTAATCCAATTCTTTAGCTATCTTTCTTAGATAAGTAAAGACACCCGGCAAAAATTTCAGTTTATCAAAACTGTCGATTTGAAATGTATCCGGTGGTTCCCAAATTAAAGTTCCGTCACGGTCGATAAATAATACTTTTTTCATTGGTATTGTTTTAATGCGTTTAATAATAATTCGTTTTCTTCTTTTTTGCCAATGGTGATCCGTAAACAACCTTCACATAACTCTATTTTACTTCTGTCGCGAACAATAATTTGT
>JANYCL010000192.1 GCA_025360355.1 Sphingobacteriaceae bacterium | reverse complement strand
TGGTTGTAATGTGCAGGAAAACTGTACAATTCATATGTTTCCGGGGACTACAGTTTTGTTAAAAGAAGGTGCTCATATCGGACACGGTGCTATAATTCATGGCGCAACCATTGGTAAAAATGTATTGATAGGAATGAATAGTGTTGTGATGGATAATGTTGAGGTTGGTGATGAATGTATTATTGGTGCTTTAACTTTTGTACCGGCGGAAATGGTCATTCCCAAGCGAAAAGTAGCAGTTGGCAATCCCGCTAAAATTGTGAAAGATGTTAGTGATAATATGATCGCATGGAAAACCGAAGGAACCAAATTATACCAGCAATTACCTTATGAATGTCATTCTACTTTAAAGGCTTGTGAACCTCTTGATAGGATGCCCGCTTTTAGACCGGAACAACAGGATATATATAAAACCTGGGCTTCTAAAAAAGAAGAGAAACCGGTTAACGCCAATGAAAATGGCAAAAATAGTAAGGTAAAAGCTTCTAAAACTTCAAAAAAGAAAAAGTAAATTAGGACAAATATTATTGCGGGTTTAACATCTAAAATCTAAAATATCCCGATAGCTATCGGGACTTAAAATACGTTAAGATTACAGTTTTTGAGAAAAAGGATTGCTGAATGGCATTTTTTTTGAAGTAAATAGTATCAATATTTGTAAATATAAAATTATGAAGAAAGTTATTCTATTATCAGCAGCTGTTTTAATAATGTGCTCTGCTTTTATTTCCGGTGATGGAGATAAGATCCCATCAGCTACATTAAAGAATCTTGATGGTTCAAAGATCAACTCCTCAACATTTAGTAATAATGGGAAGCCCATCATTATTAGTTTTTGGGCTACCTGGTGCAAGCCGTGTAAAAAAGAATTGGATGCCATTGCCGAAAATTATGCCGACTGGCAAAAAGAAACCGGCGTAAAATTAATTGCCATTTCAATTGATGATGCCCGCAGCGCAAGTAAAGTTGTTACCGATGTAAAAACAAAAGGCTGGACCTACGAAGTTTATATCGACGAGAACCAGGATTTTAAACGCGCCATGAATGTAAATAATGTGCCCTTCACTTTTTTAATTGATGGTACAGGTAAAATAGTTTGGAGTCATAATTCTTATGCAGAAGGCGACGAAGATAAATTATACGAAAATGTTCAGGCGCTTGCAAAAGGCGAAAAATTAAAGCACTAAAAAATCACAATGGTATTTTCGAATTCTGCTAAAAAAATAGTTTTTTGTTTTGTCCTTTTTTGCTTTGGATATTTTATGCGATCTCAGAATGCCGTTACTGATGAATTAAATTCCATTCACGGGAACTTTCAATTAGATGGACAATATTACGAAGCAGATTCACTAATTGGCGCACCTAAAGTCCCTGAAAAATTCTTATCCAATGTTTTTGGAAATATAAATTATTCGAAAGGTAAATTTTCGGCGGGTGTACGTTATGAAGCCTATAATAATGTGCGGCAAGGTTTTTTACCAAGCTATAAAGGACAAGGTATCGTTAACCGTTATGCGCGTTACCGCACCGATCTTTTGGATATTACCATTGGTAATTTTTATGAACAGTTCGGAAATGGTTTAATGTTGCGTGCGTATTATGAGCCGGGATTGTTATATGATAATTCAATTGACGGCGCCAGAATAATTTCAAATCCCTATAAAGGTGTTACGCTAAAAGGTGTTATCGGTAAGCAGCGTTACTTTTTTTCGACAGGTGCAGGTATTGTAAGAGGTGTTGATGGTGAAGTAAATATTAACGAATTATTTGATTCGCTTTTAGGAAAGAAAAAAACAAGAGTAATTTTAGGAGGAAGTTTCGTTAGTAAATATCAAGCCGATCAGGACAATAGTTTAATTTTACCACAGAATGTGGCTTGCTACGGAGGAAGAATGAATATCATTCGCGGTGGATTTAATTTTAATACGGAGTATGCTTATAAAATAAACGATCCATCAGCAGATAATAATAAATCATACAAATACGGTGATGCGCTTTTCTCTACTATTTCTTACGCTACAAATGGTTTTTCAATTTTATTTCAAGGCAAACGAATCGATAACATGAGTTACCGAAGTGATAGAAATGAAGGATTACAAAACTTATTAATTAATTATTTACCGGCTACAACTAAGCAACACTCTTATACTTTATTCGCGCTTAATCCATACGCAACTCAATTGAAAGGTGAAATTGGTTTTATGGGAGAGCTGCAGTATAAAGTAAAAAAAGGAACTCTCTTAGGTGGTAAATACGGAATGGAAATTACAGTTAATTATTCGCAAGCAAACGGACTAAAACAATACGGCGTAAGAGATTCAACAACAAACATGACTTTTTACCAAACTAAATGGGATTTTTCAGAATTTAATTCTAAAAATAAAGTTATAAGTACACCAACCGGAACTGTAGTTACTAATAATGAGAATCTTAATTATTATCATGATTTTTTTATTGAAGTAAATAAAAAATTCAACAAAAAATTTAAGGCAACTTTCATGTACGGTAATCAATTCTATAATCGGAATATCATTCAGTTTAATTCTGTTAATGCAGGTTTTAAAAATTTAAGGACAGATCTTGCATTAATTGACCTTACTTACAAATACAAATCATCGAGTTCTATAAGACTGGAAATGCAAGGCTTGTTTACACCTGATCAAAGTGTCGAAACCAATTCAAATCTGGTAGCAAAAGGTAATTGGGCAACTGCGTTAATTGAATGGTGGCCTAACAGTAATTTTTTTATGGCAGTGTATGATCAGTATAATTATGGTAATCCGAATGATAAATTGAAAATTCATTATTATTTGGGAACTATGGGCTATAATAGTGGTCCACATCGTATCACAGTAAGTTATGGTAAACAAAGTGCAGGTATTTTTTGCGTAGGTGGTGTTTGTAGGGTAGTGCCTGCATCAAACGGTTTAACACTTTCAATTACGAGTAGTTTTTAGTATATTTATATATCCAATGAAGGAATTTAAAATAATAATTACGTCAATAGTTTTGGTCGGGCTTGTAGCTTGTGATAAAGTTAAAAATCCAAATCAAAACCCAAATGCAGTTACTAATTGTGTTTTAGCAGCACCTGTCATTAAAACAAATTCACTTACCAGTAATTTCCGTAAAGTTTTATTGGAAGATTATACCGGCCACACTTGTGGTAATTGTCCGCGCGCTGCTGAAGATGCAGAAACAATTGTTAATTCTTTTATTGATAGTGTTGTTGTATTTGCAGTTCATGCGGGTACACAATTTTCGCCTCCTGCTCCTCCAAATTACCCGGATGATTTTAGAACAGATGCCGGTACGCAATGGGATGCTTTTTTTGGTTTGTCTACAGCCGGATTACCTAAAGGAATGGTTAATCGTGCACAAACACCTTTTCCGCAAGCACGTAACAATTGGGCAACACTTGTATCTCAAAACTTACACATGCCACAAAAGGCGCAATTGGATATTACAACTTATTTTGATGCAACAAATCATTTATTAAATCTGGATGTAAAAACAACTTTCAAAACAACAGTAACCGGCGGTAACATTAATTTATGTTTGGTTATTACTGAAGATAGTATTGTTGGGCATCAAAGAGATTACGCTCCGCCTCCAACATCAGTTGTTATTAATGGTGATGAAAGAACGGATTATGTTTTTAATCATCTTGTACGCGGCGCTTTAAATGGTGCATGGGGTGATCTCATAAAAACATCTCCAATTGCAGTAAATGATACGGTCACAAAAAAATACATTTGTCAAACTGTTACATGCAGCCGTACTGATAAAGTAAATCTGGTGGCTTATATTTATAATGATGCTACCAAGGAAATACTTCAGGTAGAAAAAATAAAACTAAAGTAATATTTACCTAATTAGAAAGCCCCTCCTCCTAAGGCGGTGGGCTTTTTTATTTATATTCGCATATGCAATTTGGACTTATAGGTAAATCACTTTCACATTCTTTCTCTAAAAAATATTTTGAAGAAAAATTTATAAAGGAAAACCTGAATAGTTTTTCATTTACAAATTTTGAACTGAATTCTATTTCTGATTTTGAAAATGTAGTTGAACAAAATCCATTATTAAAAGGACTAAGCGTTACAGTTCCTTACAAAGAACAAATTATCCCATTCATAAATGAATTAAGTTCTGAGGCAAAAGAAATTGGCGCAGTAAACTGCATTGATTTTAGTAAGGGAAAAAGTATTGGATACAACACAGATGTATTTGGTTTTAAAACCAGCATCAAACCTTTTTTAGAACCTAAACATAACCGCGCTTTAATTTTTGGAACGGGCGGCAGTTCAAAAGCAATTGCATATGCTTTAAAGCAAATTGGCGTGGATTATTTTTTTGTGACCTCCTCTCAAAATAAAAAAACCGAAAACACTTTTTTTTATTCTGAATTAAGCGAAATTATTTTGTCACAATTTTTATTACTGATCAATTGCACACCCGTTGGAATGTTTCCTGATGTAAATAAATCGCCTGATATTCCTTTTGATTTTGTTACGGAAGATCATTTGGCTTACGACCTGATCTATAATCCAAGCGAAACCATATTCTTAAAAAACTGCAAAGAGAAGGGAGCCATTCCGATTAATGGTTATAGCATGTTACAATTACAAGCCGAAAAAGCCTGGGAGATCTGGAATTATAAAACTTAAATTATTTAACTGACCAAGGTTTAAGTTTTTCTAAGTCCTGAATGTAATAACGTTTTTCTTTATAGAGGGCTGTCAAAAAAGCATCCGTTTGACCAGCATCTCGTACTTTCTTTAAAAAATCATTTGCAGAATTCATAGTGTCAAATTGCTTATCCGCGATCAATATCTTAAGATCACCTTCTATCACGCCACCATCTTTAATTTTACAAAGTTTGCTTAATGTTTTCCGGTCGTAATTTTCCGGAGATTTTGTTGCCGCTACTTGAACAAAATAAATTAAGCCTTCAATTTTTTCTGTACCAAATTTTTTAATGATATCGGCTTCTGTAATTACTGTAGTGTTTGTTGCAACTACTATTGGAGCTACTTTAGATGTATCAGATTTACCAATAACAATGGTTTGCTCTGCAGATGCGTCGCCAAAATTTACATCAATTACTTTTTCTGCATAACCATAAACATCTTTTGTGTTGATATTATAAATTCTGTCACCTAAGATCTGGTGATAGAAACTTAATTTATAACCTTTTCCTGTTGGAAGACTTATCGCATAATTTCCGCTTTCAGCATTTGATTTGTAAACACTATAGCTTTTTGATTCACCATCTAGGGTTACTGAAATTTCAGTTTCATAAGGTGAACCGTTTTCAGTTACTTTTCCTTTAATAACTGTAACAAAAGATTCTTTTGCATTAAAAGCAGGATTTACAACATAAAGATCCTGATCACCGTTTCCGCCGTTACGGGCGCTTGAGAAATATCCGCGTTTTCCATCAGGCGATAAAAAGTAAAAAAGATCATCATCAGTTGTGTTAATAGGGTACCCTAAATTTTTCGGTTCTAACCACGAACTATCAGCATCATTCCAATCTGTAGTAAATAGATCAAAATCTCCAAAACTGTTATGCCCTTCAGAACTGAAAACAAGTGTTCTGCTATCGGGTGCTATAAAAGGGGCATCTTCATCGTTTATTGTATTTATTTTATCGCCAAGATTTTTTACATTACCCCAAGAGCCATCTGCTTTTTTTGTTGCAACGTATAGATCTTTTCCTCCTTTTCCTCCGGGCCTGTTACTTGCAAAAAATAATTTTTTCTGATCGGTAGAAATAGAAAGGCTTCCTTCCCATGATGGGGAATTAATTTCATTACTTAATTTTTCGGGTGCGCCGTATTTTCCGTTCTCACGTTTGCTCACATAAATATCTCCGTTTATCCCATCCGTTTTAAAAACAAATAATTGTTTACCGTCGGGTGATAATGCAATTGCAGCATCATTACCAATAGTATTCAATTCCGTAAGAGGCGTTCCCTTTTGCCAAACACCATTTATTTTTTTAGAAATAAAAATATCTTCATTATAATCACCATTAGGATCCGGTTTATTTTTTCTATCAACCAAACCTCCCTGACTTTCTTTACCGCGATAAGTATAAATGATAGATTCTTCCTCAGGCGTAACTACTGGAGAATATTCAGCATATTCTGTATTTAGTAGTGAACCTAAATTTACGATCGATGCATTTACGGGTGTCTGAATTTCAGCGTTACCATTCTTACAGTAAAAAGCAGTTCTTTCAAGACTGGCTCTGTCCGTGAGAGAAAGTTTCGGATTGTTAAGTAAAGCGTTTGCTAAATCAAGAGCTTTATTGAAGCGGTAAGTTTTATGATAAAGTAAAACTAAATAATAGTCAATGTTCTTATTCTTTTTGTCTTTTTCTTTTACTTCAGTCAAAAGTGTTTCGGCTTCTGTTTGTTTATCGGTAATGTAGATCGCACTGATGCCGGTTAAATATTTTAAATACAGATCATCGGGATGAGCTGCTTTCAGCGAATTATATTTTTCGTATGCAGAATTAAAAAGGCTCTTATTATAAAGATCCTTTGCAGTTTCAAAAATCTTACGGTCTTCTTTCGACCAGTTTTTAGTATCATCTTGTTGACTTTTTAAATTATAGAAAGCCCCAATGATCAAGATCAAGGAAATTAGTGTTCTCATAAATGTTTTTTTCTAGTAAGAGTGGCCAAATTTAACAAAAATTATTTAGCAACGAAATGTTTCTTTAAACTCTTTAAGAGAGAGTTATCCATTAAAAATTCAAGATTAGCTGGTCAATAAGTGTAAGATCAGCCCTTCGGAAAGCGTTTATCTAGCTTTTCGTTAGCAAGGGGATTGTCGGATAACGATGTCCATTCTTTAAAAAAACCTTTAGCATATTTCGAATAAGCGTTTGGTTTAGATATAGTATACCAAACGTCATTACACTTCCGGTAATTAAAATCTGCATCGTGGTTTGTTCTTATGCGTTTACATTTAAGTCCTCCGGTTGAAGAAACATCTCCTTTATTTGATTTGGGTGATGAATTGTTTTCAGTTGTTTTCGGAAGTATAGTTTTAGTTTCAACTGCTTTAAGAGCGCTATTTTTTTCAGATGTTTTTGTTTCTGAAGATGCAGTAACAACTGTGTTTTTTTCGGTTGACTTAGTTTCAGCTGACTTCATTGCAACTGCATTCTTTTCAGATGTTTTTGAAATGGTATCTGAATTGGATGTGTACGATGCAAAAACATTTTTTCCATCCGTTCTTAATTTTGGTTTTGTTTTTGCGCTGTCGTTTTTGGTCACCACAATATTGCTTGCAATAAATTTTGTTGTGTCTTTGGTATTAAAATTCACATCAATTACTTTTTCAGCGTAATCTTCAACCTGCTCCGTATTAATAGTAAAGATCTTGTTTCCAAGAGTCGGATGGTTAAAACTTAACTTATAATTTTTACCGGTTGGTAAACTGATGGCATAATTTCCTGTTGTTCCGCTCGACCTATACGATCCATAACTTTTTGCTTCTCCTGCAACACCAACAGAAATTTCTGTTTCAAATGGCACAAGATCTTCGGTTACTTTTCCCTGAATACTTGTAATGTAATTCTTTTTAAACGCAAGCGCGGGTTCAACCATATAAATATCCTGATTTCCGCTTCCGCCTTCGCGTGCACTTGAAAAATATCCGCGTTTACCATCTTGTGATAATACATAAAACAGATCATCGTCGGTAGTGTTAACAGGATAGCCTAAATTTTTTGGTTCTGCCCAAGAGCTGTCAGATGTGTTCAGATCTGAAACGAACAGATCAAAGTCACCCATGCTATTGTGTCCCTCCGAACTAAAAATGAATTCATGCCCATCAGCAGAAATAAAAGGTGAATCTTCATCATATTTTGTATTGATCTTTGGACCAAGATTTTTAATGTTACCCCAGGTTCCATCAGCTTTCTTAATTGCAACGTAAAGATCTTTTCCTCCAAATCCTCCCGGTCTGTCGCTCGAGAAAAATAATTTTTTCTGATCTGTTGAAATGGACATGCTTCCTTCCCAACTTGGGGAATTTATTTCTCCCGCTAATTTCTCAGCAGGTAAATATTTACCATTTTCTTTTTTGCTTACATAAATATCACCGTTGCCTGCATCCGCTCTGAAAATAAATAAAAATTTTCCATCGGGTGAAATAGCAATAGCTGCATCATTTCCTACAGTATTAAGTTCGGTTATCCCTGTAGGTTTTTGCCAAACGCCATTTATTTTTTTTGAAATAAAAATATCTTCATTATAATCTCCTTTTGGGTTCGGCATATTATTCTCGTCAACTAAACCACCCATGCTTTCTTTTCCACGATAAGTGTAAATGATCGATTCTTCATCCGGACTAATAACCGGAGCATATTCTTCATCCGCAGAATTCACAACTTTACTAACGGGCTCGATCATTGTCTCGAACGGATATTGGATTTCTTGTTTACCATTTTTACAATAGGTTACAAGTTGTTCAAGATCTGCACGGTCTTCTTTACTTAATTTTGGATTTTTTAATTGTGCACTTGCAAGCCCTAATGCTTTATCAAAAAGATAACTTTTATGATAGAGGAGTGCTAGATAATAATCTACTCCCTCGGCTTTTTTATCATTCTTTTTTACATCTGATAAAAGTCTTTCAGCTTCTTTATGTTTGTTGGTGATATAAACTCCGCAAACGCCTCTCACAAATTTTAAGAAAAGATCTTTCTCGTGATTAGTCTGTAACGCCGCGTATTTTTCATACGCTGATTCGTAATATTTTTTATTGAAAAGTTTATTAGCGGTTTCAAATATTTTCTGGTCTTCTTTCGACCAGCCGCTGGTATTTATTTCCTGACCTTTTGTTACATTAAAACAAGTAATGATCAAGAGGACGATTAAAAGTTTTTTGCTCATGAAGTTATTGTTTTAATAAGGTATTTGCGAATGCTCCGCATTTCATGGGTTTTAAAAAAGTAGGCTAAGATATAAAATTATTGCATCTAAGAAATAGGTTAGACTGAATTTATGAAGGTATTTTACCTTTAGAACTGTTAAATTTTTACCAGATGGAACCACTAAATTTTTAGTAATTTTAGATCATGAACACTAAGTTTACAAAACTAAATATTACTTCAGAATTTGAAGTTTATGAGTCTGAAAAAGACTTATCGCAAGAGGATAATCAATTAATCAAAAAGGCAAAAGAAGCTCTAAAAAATGCACATGCACCATACTCTAATTTTTTTGTAGGTGCGGCTGTTCTATTGGAGAATGGTGAAATTGTATTAGGAAACAATCAGGAAAATGCAGCTTATCCTTCCGGTTTGTGTGCTGAACGTGTCGCGATTTTTAGTGCGTCTGCAAATTTCAATTCTATTCCTGTTAAAACAATTGCTATTTCATGTAAATCTGCACAAACAATAATTGAAGGTCCGGTTACACCTTGTGGTGCGTGCCGTCAGGTTATTGCCGAATACGAAACAAAGTATAATAAGCCAATCCGTATTATTATGCAGGGCGAAACGGGCAATGTTTATGCTGCGAATAGCATCAACGCTCTTTTACCACTTATGTTTAACCATAAGTATCTGAAATAAAGCCGTTTACGTTTAACGAAAATTCCCTAAATTCTGCTATTTTTGTATCTGCTAACTCCTTGTTTCTATGTCAAAAACTGCAGTAGAAAAAAAATTAAAGTTCACTAAAGAACAATACCTTAAATGGTACGAATCAATGTTGTTGATGCGCAAGTTCGAAGAAAAAACCGGACAAGTTTATGTGCAACAAAAAATAAAAGGATTTTGCCATTTGTACATTGGACAAGAAGCAATTGTTGCCGGAACGGTTTCTGCAACAAAAAAATCTGATAGTCATATTACAGCTTACCGTTGTCATGCACATCCAATTGGTTTGGGTATGCATCCAAAATATGTAATGGCGGAAATGTATGCGAAAATTACCGGATGCAGTAAAGGTAAAGGCGGCTCAATGCATATTTTTAGCAAGGAACATAATTTTGTTGGCGGACATGGTATTGTTGGCGGACAAATTCCCCTAGGAGCAGGAATTGCATTTGCAGAAAAATATAAAGGAACAGATAGTGTTTGTGTTTGTTCAATGGGAGATGGTGCTGTTAGACAAGGAGCATTGCACGAAACTTTTAACATGGCAATGACATGGAAATTGCCAGTAGTTTTTATTGTAGAAAATAACATGTACGCAATGGGAACTTCTGTTGAACGTACCAGTAACGTGCATGATCTTTGGAAATTAGGTTTAGCTTACGATATGCCGAGTAAACCTGTTGATGGCTTAACTGTTGAAGCAGTTCACGAAGCAATGGAAGAAGCAGTAGCGCGTGCACGACGTGGTGATGGCCCGACTTTTTTAGAAATGAAAACGTACCGTTACAAAGGTCATTCAATGAGTGATGCGCAAACATACAGAACAAAAGATGAAGTCAAAGAATATCAAAAACAAGACCCGATTGAAAAAGTTTTGGATACTTTGAAAAAAAATAAATGGATCGATGATGCAGAAATTGAAAAAGCAGAGGAGAGAGTGAAAGCATTAGTAGACGAATCAATAAAATTTGCAGAAGAAAGTCCGTATCCGGAAGCATCCGAATTATATAACGATGTTTATTTAGAACCAAATTATCCCTTTATTCAAGAATAAATTATGGCTGAAGTAGTTCGTATGCCCAAATTAAGTGATACAATGACGGATGGCGTTATTGAAAAATGGCACAAAAAAGTTGGAGATAAAGTAAAGAGCGGAGAATTATTAGCAGATATTGCAACTGATAAAGCTACCATGGAATTCGAATCTTTTCAAGATGGAGTTCTTTTGCACATTGGTGTGCAGGAAAAACAAAGTGTTCCTGTTGATGGACTTATTGCAATATTAGGAAAAGAAGGAGAAGATATTTCAAAAATATTAGCAGAAGCTACTGCGCCAAAAACAGAAGAGAAAAAAGAAGAAGTTAAGACAGAAGAAACAGTAGCTGTAAATAAAACTACTTCTGTCACGTCGAGCGTAGTCGAGACCCAAAAAGTTGAAACAAATTCAAATAACAACGGCAGATTAAAAGCTTCTCCTCTTGCTAAAGTCTTGGCAAAAGAAAAAGGAATTGACATAAAAAATGTAAGTGGTAGTGGTGATAGCGGAAGGATTGTAAAATCTGATATTGAAAATTACAAAGGCGGCGGCGGAACAAAATCAAATTTTGTTGGTGTTGAAAGTTATACTGATGAACCTGCATCGCAAATGCGCAAGGTAATTGCCAAACGTTTATTAGAAAGTAAAAATGGTGCGCCGCATTTCTATTTGAATATAGAAGTAGATATGGACAGTGCTATTTCAAGCAGAGAAGCAATTAATAAAGTGAGTGATGTAAAAGTTTCGTACAACGACTTAATTATAAAAGCATGTGCGTCTGCATTACGCAGACATCCTCGCGTGAACAGTTCATGGATGACAGATAAGATCCGCATCAATCATCATATTCATATTGGAATGGCAGTTGCTGTTGAAGATGGACTGTTAGTTCCGGTGATTCGTTTTGCGGATGGAAAAGGACTTTCTGAGATCGCAGCAGAAACAAAAGATCTTGGTAAAAGAGCAAAAGAAAAAAAATTACAACCTAACGATTGGGAAGGAAATACATTTACAGTTTCTAATTTAGGAATGTTTGGTATAGAATCCTTCACTTCAATAATAAACTCGCCGGAGTCATGCATACTTTCTGTTGGAGCAATTAGACAAGTTCCTGTTGTTAAAAATGGAGCCGTTGTTCCCGGAAACACAATGATGTTAACGCTTGCTTGCGATCATCGTAGTGTTGATGGTGCAACAGGTGCTGCATTTCTTCAAACACTAAAAACATTTATTGAGAATCCTGTAATGATGTTTATTTAACATGGAAGCTTTTGTAAAGTCAGAAATAAAAAATGGAATTGGCACCATTACTTTTTTTCATCCACAAAGTAATTCAATGCCTGGAACACAATTGCAAAATTTAGCAGCTGAGGTTGAGAAATTAGGAAAGGATAATTCAGCAAAAGTAATTGTATTAAAAAGTGAAGGTGAAAAAGCATTTTGTGCCGGCGCAAGTTTCGATGAACTAATTGCCATTAAAGATATTGAAATAGGAATAAATTTTTTCTCGGGTTTCGCTGCTGTAATTAATGCAATGCGTAAAGCGCCAAAGTTTGTTATTGCACGCGTTCAGGGAAAAGCAGTTGGCGGCGGAGTAGGAATTGCATCTGCGGCAGATTATACATTTGCCGTTGATTCTGCTTCTGTAAAATTAAGCGAACTTGCTGTTGGTATCGGTCCCTTTGTTGTTGGTCCGGCAGTTGAACGTAAAGTTGGGACTTCCGCTTTTTGTCAATTGACAATTAACGCAACAGAATGGCAAACTGCGCAATGGGCAAAAGAAAAAGGATTGTATGCGGAATTGTTTTCTTCCATTGGCGAAATGGATAAAGGAATTGAAACACTTGCTGCAAAATTAGCAACCAGCAATCCCGAAGCCATGTCCATGTTAAAAAAAGTAATGTGGGAAGGAACAGAACATTGGGATCAATTATTAATTGAACGTGCAGGCATGAGCGGCACTTTGGTGTTATCTGAATTCACTATTAATGCGATCAATAAATTTAAAGCGAAGGCTTAAATTGTAAATTTATTTTATAAATTATTTTTCATGGAAAATTTATATGATGTAATTATTATCGGAGGCGGACCATCAGGTTCAACAGCTGCAGCTTTATTATCTGAGAAAGGACTTAAAGTATTGCTTCTTGAAAAAGAAAAATTTCCACGAGAACATATTGGTGAATCTTTAATTCCCGCTTCCTATCCTTCGTTAGTGCGTTTGGGTGTAGTGGATGAATTAGCAAGAATATCTCCACGTAAACCAGGTGTCCATTTTGTGAATAGCGATGGCATCAGAGGTTCGTTATGGTGTTTTAAAAATGTTTTGAATGATAAGAGTTATCTTTCGTTTCATGTAAAGCGTTCGTTGTTCGACAAAATGTTATTGGATAACAGCAGAAAAAAAGGTGCCGAAGTAAGAGAAGAAGTAATTGTAAAAAATGTAATACTAGATAAGCCTGATGGAATAGTTGAAGTTCAGGCTGTAGACAAAGAAAATAATTCAAATACTTTTCAGGCTCGTTTTTTAATTGATGCGAGTGGTTTAAGCACTTTTCTCGCCAGTAAAATGGGAGTAAAAAAAGCCGTTAAGGATCTCGACAGAGTTGCAATTTGGTCGCATTGGTCGAAAGCAAATTATGATATTCCTTTGAAGCAAGGTGTGATAAAAATAATTTATTTGGGTGGTGAAGAGAAAAAAGGATGGGTCTGGGTTATTCCAATTAGTAAAGATCATTTAAGTGTTGGTGTTGTGATCAATAACAGTTACCTGAAGAAAACAAAAGAGCGAATTCAAAAAAGCGGAGCGGAAGACTGGAAGAAAGAACTTTATTTTGAGGAAATAGAAGATTCACCGGCTTTGAAAAAATTATTGTCGGGTGCTAATTTAGATCACAAAGTTCAGATCAATGGTGATTATTCTTATTACAGTGAAAAGAAGCTGGGATCGAATTATGCATTAGTTGGAGATGCAGGTGCATTTTTAGATCCAATTTTTTCCAGCGGAATTTTTGTCGGGATGTATAGTGCGGAATTAGTTTCGGATGCTTTGTATGAAAAACTTACCAATGGAAATGAACAGCCATTATTAGATACATATGAGAATATAAATGGTGCGGTTGCTCTTATTGAGAAATTCGTAAAATTATTTTATAGTCCTGAGATCATAAATTTCTCGAACATGGGAAATCCTGAAAAACTTCTGGATTATAATCAAACAGAAGCTGTGTATGCCATCTTCCATTATTTATTATCCGGCGACTTTTTCAAAAACTCAAAAAAATATTCTGATTTCATTGACATGATGCGTGACCAAAAAACGGTTGCTAAATTTCAGAACCTTATAAAACATACAAAGGATTATCAGCCGGAAGCTTCTTGCGGAGAATTGTTTGAAGAGATGTACGGCGTGATGACAGAAGAAGTTGTTTACGACAAAAGTCTTTTCTGATCATTTAAATGAGATCCATTATTTTATTACACGGCGCAATTGGCGCTTCTGATCAGTTAGAACTTTTATCAAAAGAACTTTTAACTAACGGTTATCAAAGATATTCATTTAATTTTTCAGGACATGGACAAACTCAATTTCAAAATAATTTTGGGATTGAACAATTTGCAGAGGAGTTATTGGAATTTGTGGTGAAAACACATTTGATCCGTCCCGTTGTTTTTGGTTATAGTATGGGAGGATATGTTGCTTTATATCTTGCTTCACAAAAGCCGGGATTGTTAGGAAATATTATTACTCTCGGAACAAAATTTGAATGGAGTCCGGAGATCTCATCGAAAGAAATAAAAATGTTGGATGCAAATACTATAAAAGAAAAGGTTCCGAAGTTTGCTGAAGCTTTACAAAAACGTCATGGTAACGATTGGGAATTATTATTAAAGAGAACATCTGAAATGATGATCGCTCTCGGAAATAATAATTTACTGAACGCAGAAATTTTTTCTAAAGTGAAAAACAAAGTACTCATTGGTTTAGCAGATGGTGATACAATGGTTGGAGTAGAGGAAACAAATAACGCAGCATCAAAAATAGTTGGAGCGAAGCGTTACACTTTACAAAACACAAAACATCCGATAGAGAGCGTGAATGTTGCTGATCTGGCTTCGGTGATCGTCGGCTCCGAATAAACTTTACAGATTTTACCCTCACCCGGTCGCTCGCGACCACCCTCTCCCAAAGGGCGAGGGAATTTTTTAGTTACTTTCGGAATAGGAAGAACAATGATTCGTTTCCCTTCTCCCTTTGGGAGAAGGTGTCTGCTACGCAGACGGATGAGGGTGAAGATGCGGATGATCTAATCCCTGTAATCCACCTGCGATGTACCATCTTTTAAAATGATGCGGCGGG
>JANYCL010000169.1 GCA_025360355.1 Sphingobacteriaceae bacterium | reverse complement strand
CAATAAACCGCACCATTCGGATCAGAACCACGCATTGATTTTATGAAAGCAGAGATAATATCATAATGCTGTTCACCACTTTTATCATACAAAGCCAAATTACTTTGGATGCAATTCAAAACATATTCGTTTGTTACAATTACCTTTTCTTCATTTACAGAATTCACAACAATTTCAAGTGCATTCAATAATTTCCGTGCATCACCACCCGAGACCCTGAACAAAGCTTCTGTTTCTTTTAATTCAATTTTTTTCTTCCGTAAGATTTCATCCTGTTCAATTGCATTCTTAATTATGCTTAACAAATGATGTTCTTCTAAATGTTTTAAAACGTAAACCTGACAACGCGATAAAAGCGCAGGAATAACTTCGAAACTCGGGTTTTCAGTTGTAGCGCCAATTAAAGTCACAATCCCTTTTTCAACAGCACCTAATAACGAATCTTGCTGCGATTTACTGAATCTGTGGATCTCATCTATAAACAAAACAGGTTTATCCTGTGTGAAAAAATTATTTTCTTTCGCTTTATCAATTACTTCCCTAATATCTTTAACTCCTGAATTAATAGCGCTTAAAGAATAAAAAGGACGTTTTAATGTTTGAGAAATAATTAAAGCTAAGGTAGTTTTACCAACGCCCGGTGGTCCCCACAAAATAAGCGATGGCAAAAGATTTTGTTTAATTGCGTTGCGTAAAGCCGAACCTTCGCCAATAATGTGCTCCTGACCAGTATAACTGTTCAAATCTTTTGGCCTAACACGTTCGGCTAAGGGTTGCATCTTAAATTTTTAACTTTTAATTTGTAGGTAAAAGTATTACATTTACCAATATATCCCGAACAATTATGTCAACAAAGAACGCACTAAGATTTTTAAGCCTCGCAGCTCTGTTTTTTTTCTTTACCAATTCAATGATCAGAAAAGAGAAAGATCCTTTGAACAAAAGGAAATACGATATCATAATCATTGAAGTTAAAGATGGTGTAAATGGAAAAAAGGGAGCTACCGACGAACTTGAATTTAAAGATGGAAAATTTTTCAGTACTTTTTTGTTCGATAAATTCGAATACAAGTGGTTAAAATATAAAGTTACAAAGGATTCTACTTATATTGATGAAACAGAAACCGAAATTGATTATTTTGAGGTTGAGTCAAGTTATACTGATTCAAAGGATCAAACCTTTATCATGACCCTTAAGATTGATAATTTTGCGATTGATGGTGAAATGAAGATCACAAAAAATGATAAATTAAAAAAGATGTTCGTATTTAACGGTAAGGAAAAGTATTCCAAACCTAAAAAGAAAAAAGACGGGGATAAAGATCCCTATGACGGAAAATAATTGTAAGGAATGTCTCCTTCGTTCGTCTGTATATAAAAATACAGTATGAAATTAAATCTTAAATATTCAATAGCTGTAACTTGGTTTACGGCTATTTTTTTTACGGCTTGCGGACAAAGCACGGCTACAAAACAAAAACCAACTACTATGGAAAACAACACTAATATTTCTGCAGGAACTCTTGACACTGCAACTTTTGGATCAGGATGTTTTTGGTGCGTTGAAGCTGTTTTTCAATTACTAGATGGAGTTACAAAAGTTGAATCGGGTTATTCGGGAGGAACAGTAAAAAACCCAAGTTACCGTGAAGTTTGTAATGGCACTACCGGACATGCTGAAGTTTGTCAGATCACTTACGATAAAAGTAAAATAAGTTTTAAAGATCTGTTGGAAGTATTTTGGAAAACGCACGACCCTACTACTTTAAACGCTCAGGGAAATGATCACGGTACTCAATATCGATCAGTTGTTTTTTATCATAATGCAGAACAAAAAGAATTAGCCGAAAAATATAAAGTAGAATTAAGTAAATCCGGAGCTTGGGAAAATCCTGTTGTAACAGAAATTACAGCTTATACTAATTTTTACAAAGCGGAAGATTATCACCAGGACTATTTTAACCTTAACGGGACAGAACCATATTGCAGATTTGTGATTCAACCGAAGGTTGATAAATTCGAAAAGGTATTTAAAGATAAAATGAAAAAACCCTGAAGTACGAAGACTTCAGGGTTTTCAGTTAAACTAAAATGTTTTTTTGATTAGAGCCTTAAATTATTTTTTAAGTGGTAATGGAATAACATAATAAATATTAGTTAACCATTTAGCCGTATCTTTTTCATGCATCGGATCAGTAACGTATTCTTCAATCAAATGACT
>JANYCL010000503.1 GCA_025360355.1 Sphingobacteriaceae bacterium | reverse complement strand
TCGGGCATTTCTTTTTTGCGAAACGTTGCCATGCCGGTTTCGCTCTGAATTCCCATTCTTCAGGTATTCTGTCTTTATCTAAAGCATCTTTATCCATTTGCTCATCCACCATTCCTGCGATCTGAACATATCCTCCAAAAGGGAACCAACCTAAACCATACACTGTATCCCCAATTTTCTTTTTGAAAATAGAGAAATTCAATAATCCTGCAAATGGAAAAAGAAAATCAAAAAATAAATAAAATTTCTCTACACGACATTTATAACGTTTCGCAAAAAAGAAATGCCCGAATTCGTGAAGAGTAATTAATATGGTGAGACTTAAAAATAATTGTCCAAACTTGATCATAATGTTATTGAGTATTTTTTTTAAATGAAGGTAGAGGCTAGTTTTCTGGTTTCTTTATCGCATTCAATATATTGTTCGTAATTCGGTTTTTCGATGAAGGAAATTTTATTTAAACATTTCTCGATCACAGAACTCATTTCTAAAAATTTTATTTTATCGTTTAAAAACGAGCTGACAGCAATTTCGTTAGCGGCGTTTAAAACGCAAGGCATATTTCCGCCTTTATTAAGGGCTTCAAATGCAAGAGCTAAGTTAGTAAAAGTTTCGGTGTCGGGCTTCTCGAAAGTTAGCTCGGGGTAGTTAAAAAAATCAAAACGCGGAAAGGTGTTTTTAACTCTTTTTGGATAAGAGAACGCATATTGTATTGGCAATTTCATGTCAGGCAGACCCATTTGCGCTTTCATGCTGCCATCTTCAAATTGAACAAGGCTGTGTACTATACTCTGAGGGTGGATGATAATATCAATTTGTTTCGGAGATAAATTAAACAACCATTTCGCCTCAATTACCTCTAAACCTTTATTCATTAAACTTGCAGAATCTACAGTTATTTTTGCGCCCATGCTCCAATTAGGATGTTTAAGAGCTTGCTCGCGTGTAACTTTTTCTAAGTCAGATTTTGTTTTTCCTCTGAACGGTCCGCCCGAAGCAGTCAAATAAATTTTTTCAATTTTATTATCCCATTCTCCTGCTAAACATTGAAAAATTGCCGAGTGTTCCGAATCAACAGGATAAATGTTCACGCTGTTTTCCATTGCTAAACGGGTTACCAGGTCGCCCGCAACAACTAATGTTTCTTTATTCGCAAGCGCAATATTTTTTTGGTGTTTGATAGCATTGATAGTAGAAGCGAGTCCGGCATAACCGACAATACAAGCTAAAACAATATCAATGGTTTCCATCTCAACAATTTGTTCAATGGCTTTTTCTCCGGCGAAAACTTTAATGTCTTCTTTTAAAAGAATATCTTTTACTAATTGGTATTTCGATTCATCGCCAATTACAACAGCATTTGGTTTAAATTCGAGAGCTTGTTTAATTAAAAGATCAGCATTAGAATTAGCTACTAAAACTTCAACAGCAAAATGAGTGGGGTTTTGTTTGACCACTTCAAGGGCTTGAGTGCCGATGCTTCCGGTACTTCCTATTATTGCTATTTTTTTAATTTCAGACATTTTTAACCCATCTAATCTAAACAAAGAGAGCCTGTTTTACAACAAGCTCTCTTACATTTTGTGCGGGTGAAGGGACTTCCTTCGATACTTCGTCAAGCTCAGTACTCAGGATAAACTTCTCCTCCCATTTTGTTCCATAGAGAAAACCGATTAAGGTTAACTCTCTTTTTTTGTGCGGGTGAAGGGACTCGAACCCCCACGCCTTTCAGCGCCAGATCCTAAGTCTGGTGCGGCTGCCATTACGCCACACCCGCAGCCTAATGCCCAATATTATTGGGGAAGACAAATTTACGAATTTTTTGATATAAAAAGAGTGTTTTTTTAAGGAAAATAAAAGCCTCTTTACTTGGTAATTATGAGTTTTTTAGTGGCTTTTGTATTGCCGTCACTTAAAACAATAAAGTAAGTACCGCTTTCAAGATGGTAAAGATTAAGTTGAATAAGCCCGAAACTCATACCTGAATTTTGATTGTAAACTTCTCTTCCTGCAACATCCAGTATGCTGATATTAACCTGTTTCTTAAAACTATTTTCCGGAATTAAAATATTTGTAATGCCATAACTTGGGTTGGGAAACAAACTGAATTGAGAAGCAAAACTTATTTCATTCACCGAAACCATTGATTCACTTCTTGTATTCATTTTATACTGAGTGCAATTTAAAACTGTGCGGTGATTTTGATTGATATTATATTCCGAAACATAAGCAACAATATACATGTTGTTTGGCATGTATCTGAATTGTCCGGGAGGAGAAACAGGTACAGTGTAAGAATAAGAAACCGTAAAAGTTTGTCCTTGCGTTCCGCCCGTAGTTGGAATAATTCCCGGCGTGCCGAATGAACCATCTAAAGCAGCATCTAAAACATTTTGATGTTTATATTGGTAGGTATTTAATACATAACCGTCAGGCGCACTTAAATAATATCCTAATTGGTAGTAAGGCGAAAAAGGAACGTTATACATGAAACTTAATTGATTCCAGCCATTGTAAGTTGTATCGGTAACCGGACCGTAAACATTATTTTCGGTAACGTAAGCATTCATCCTATAATCGCCTTTTACTTCGCCAACAAAATCAGATTTTACTGTAAAGGTTAAAACACGCGTTATTGAATCGTAATTCTCATTGATGATACTAACGCTTACCGGCACTACCACAGCGTTACGTTCGTTAACATGTGTTGCATAAGCAGGCCTGTCAACAGGCACAGAATTTACATCTGCAAAATAAGTGCGGTCAACCATCGCAGTTGTAGTTTTTTTCCGATAGGTAGAAGTTAAACTGCTTATTGTTGGAATAGCAAGTGAATCTCCGTCGTGAATGTTTACT
>JANYCL010000497.1 GCA_025360355.1 Sphingobacteriaceae bacterium | reverse complement strand
CACTATTTTAGATTCGGGGGGAGCAGAACAATTAATTGGTCGTGGTGATATGTTATTGAGTACAGGAAATGATCTGATTCGTATTCAGTGCGCATTTGTTGATACACCTGAAGTAGAAAAAATTTGTGATTTCATTGGCGGACAAAGAGCTTATCCAAATGCATTCATGTTACCTGAATACGTTGACGAAAACGAAGCAAGCAGCAACGATGTAGATCTAAGCGAGCGGGATAAAATGTTTGAAGACGCCGCTAAATTAGTTGTGCAATTCCAGCAAGGCAGCGCTTCATTCTTACAACGCAAATTAAAACTCGGTTATAACCGCGCAGGACGAATTGTTGATCAATTAGAAGCTGCAGGTATAATTGGTGGATTTGAAGGCTCTAAAGCACGCGAAGTGTTATGTAAAGACATGGCACAATTGGATGCCATCATTCAAAAAATAAAAGGTCTGTAATTATTTATTGGCCGCTGCTCTTGTAAGCCGATCGTTTATAGCTTTGCCTAATCCTGTTTCAGGAAGATAATTTGTAATTATTATTTCGCCGTTGCTTTCATCTAAAGTTCTCAATCCTGTAAATAGATTTGCTGCGGCTTCAATGAGATCGGCTTTTTCAGATAAATTAAATGTAAGCGCATTGTATTTTTTATTTCCAAAACTTAACACGGCTGCGTTCTTATTTTTTTCCAAAAGCATTTCAATATTTCCTATCACCAATTTTTTCATTGGGGAATAATGACTTTTTAATTGTCCGGGTGCTGTTGGATCTCCTGAACTATTAATTTTCATCCCGATAGCTATCGGGACCACTTTTTCAATTTGCTCTATGCTCAATCCTCCTAAACGGTAAATACAAATTTTTCCATTTTCCATTCCTACAATAGTAGATTCAATTCCCACTTTACAATTGCCACCATCCAAAATATATTCTATTGCATTTCCTAACTGTTTATTTACGTGTTCAGGTTTGGTTGGGCTTACATATCCAAAAGGATTTGCACTTGGCGCTGCTAGCGGAAAATTTAATTGTTGCAATAATTCTAATGTTAGAGGATGATCAGGAACTCTTACAGCAACTTTATCCAAACCGGAAGTAACCAGATCAGGAATGATATTTTTTTTAGGAAGTAATAATGTAAGAGGACCGGGCCAATAAGCTTTTGCCAGTTTTTCAAGTTCAGCTGGAAATTCTAAAACATATTCCTTGACTTTTTCTATTGAATAAGTATGAATGATCAATGGGTCGAAAGTAGGACGGTTCTTAGCTTTAAAAATACCCGCAACCGCTGTGGCATCAAGGGCGTTAGAGGCAAGGCCATATACGGTTTCCGTTGGTATTGCCACCAGCTTTCCATCTCTCAATAATTGAGCCGCTTTTAAAATATCTTTCCCAATGACAGCCATTGCGCAAAATTAGCAAAAAAGGCTATATTTGCTTGCTTTAATTATGAGATTGATCACCGTAAAAGATAAACAGTTTAAGTCGTACATAAGTTCAGTTAAAATTTCGGAAGCGGTAAAAAAAGTCGCAGAAAAAATTAACACAGACTTAGCCGGTGAATCACCGGTTTTTTTAGCGGTATTAAATGGTTCTTTTATGTTTGCGGCCGACTTGATGAAAGAGATAAATTTGAATTGTGAAATATCTTTTGTGAAATTAGCTTCGTACCATGGTACAACAAGTACAGGCACGGTTTCAGAATTGATCGGATTGAATCAGGATATAAGCGGCAGAGTTGTAATTATTATTGAAGATATAGTTGATACAGGAAATACATTGGAGAAGTTAGTTGAAATATTAAATAATAAAAAAGTAAAGTCTTTTAAAATTGCTACGGCATTTTTTAAACCAACGGCCTATACGAAGAAACTGAAAGTAGATTATGTGGGAATAGAGATCCCTAATGATTTTGTTGTGGGTTATGGTTTGGATTATGATGGTTATGGTAGAAATTTAAAAGATGTATTTGTATTAGCGTAAATTAATTTAAAAAAATAACAGCATGTTGAACATTGTTTTATTTGGCCCTCCGGGCGCAGGAAAAGGAACTCAGTCACAAAACCTTATTAATAAATATGGCTTGGTTCATTTATCAACCGGCGATCTGTTGCGTACAGAAATTGCGCGTGGTACCGAACTTGGTGTAAAAGCAAGAGAAATAATGGACCGCGGTATTTTAGTAAGCGATGATATCGTGATCGGCATGATCGAAAATAAATTGGATGCGAATCCATCTGCTAACGGATTTATTTTTGATGGATTTCCACGTACAAAAGCACAAGCCGAAGCGTTAGATGATCTGTTACAGAAAAAAGGAACTGCGATCAGTTGCATGTTATCTTTAGAAGTTGGAGAAGCAGAATTAACCCGTCGTTTATTGGATAGAGGAAAAGATTCGGGCAGGGCTGATGACCGTGATGAAGTAACAATTAAAAACAGAATTAACGAATACAATACTAAAACATTACCGTTAAAAGAATATTATTCTTCAGAAGGAAAATTCCATTCTATTAATGGTGTTGGAAGTGTGAATGATATTTTTAATGATATGCAACAACGTTTGGTTTTTGTGGAAGCTGAAATTGAATTGACCGAATTAGAAAATGATCTTGAACATTTAGATCTTACAGTAAACGATTTCGAACAGGTAACAGAAATTTCTGATGAACTAAAACGCGACATGGATGCCGCCAGAACAAACGAAAGTAATACTGAAGCAAAAACTGTTAGCAGTGAAAAACCTAAAGTTAAAAGTGAAAAACCAAAAACTGTAAA
>JANYCL010000486.1 GCA_025360355.1 Sphingobacteriaceae bacterium | reverse complement strand
GACATCGCAAGGCTGTAAAGGCTCAACAACATATACTCAATTTATTGGCTGTATTGGTATTTCCAATCCTGTATTTAATGAGCCTGTAGGTTTAACAGCTTATCCAAATCCAAGTAACGGACAATTCATTTTAAATTCGGGCAATAATGAGACCGTTAGAATTGTAAATGAATTAGGACAATTGATGAAGGTTATTGATTTAAGATCAGACACTGAAACAAAAGTTGACGGATTAAATGCAGGTATCTATTTTGTATTATCGCAGCGCACGCGCATAAAAATTGTTGTGCTTCAATAAATAATTATTATTTTTAATAAGCCAATCTCAAAAAGGTTGGCTTATTTTTTGCCCTATGGAAAAGAACAATTCCCTTTCAAAAGTTTTTTTAGCTGGTATTTTTTTTAGTGCGCTTGTTTTTTCAAATCAGGTTCTCGATCCAACTTTAACCCCGAGGATAATTTCTTTTTCTGTTTTTTCAGTTTTGTCTTTGTGGCTTCTGTACAGAGCCAAACAAAAAATAAAATTCGGGATCGATATAATTAACTGTGCTTACTTTTTTTTTACCGCCTTCTGCGTTTTAAGTATTTCTTGGTGCAATACAAGTTCGGAAGCAATTTTCGAAAGCGCAAAAGTTGTTTTATCGTTTATTGCTTTTACGATTACTTCTCGTTGTTTGAAGAATGATCCTGCTTTCTTTAAAACTACATTCCTTAAACTATCTCTTCTGGTTTGTTTCATTGTACTTGGCTTTGCGCTTTATCAATATAGTAAAATAAAATTTATAAATAAAGAGGCTTTGTACGCCATCACGGCCATTAACGGACATAAAAACTTATTCGCCAGTTTCATGTTCCTGAATTTATTTTTTCTTATTCTTGGGAATATTGAATTGAAAGGGCTTTGGCGTTTACTTTCTTTCATTGCAATTGCAATAACGCTTCTTGCTTTGATCGTTATTAAAACAAAAGCGGTTTGGATAGGTTTAGCTTTAGTAATTTTAATTACCGCTTTTCTTTTCGTCACCAAAAAAATAAAATTGAAATTGAATTTTTATGTGTCGTTAATTATTTGTGTATTGGTTGCGAATGTATTTTTCGCTGTTATTGTTCCAATTGGAATTGAAAAAGGATTATCGCACAACAGCGCGATCACTAATACCTCAACGCCGGAAGAAAAAGCAAGGGAGTTAGACAACGAACGCTTAACGCTTTTCCAAAAAACTTATGGCATGATAAAAAAACATCCTCTTGGTGTTGGTATGGGTAACTGGCAAATTTATTTTCCCGATGAAACATTAAAAGGAATCTGGCGGGCGGAAGATCTTAACTTTACTTTTCAACGCCCGCATAACGATTGGTTGTGGATCTTATCTGAAACAGGTTGGGTTGGACTGAATATTTTTTTTGTTTTTATTTTTTCTCTGCTCTTACTTTTGTTACGTGCTATCCGTTCCGTTTCCGCAGCTCCGGTTGCACAAGTTGAAATGATATTGTGCATTGCTTTTATTCTTGGGTTTTTTATGATCTCCTTTTTTGATTTTCCAAAAGAGCGCATGGAACATTTATTATGGAGTAATATTATTTTTACTTTTGGTTATTTTCAAATAAAAAAATATTCCGACATAAAGATCTTTAAAACAATAACTGAACCGCGCGTTGCTTTACTTGGCGCAACAGGAATTGTTTTATTGATAAGCGTTATCGGCATATTACGTTACCGCGGTGAATATTTCACAATAAGAATGTATAACCAACGTGCACTAAAACAGGACTTATCTGCTGTACAGTCCGGTTATGACGCACTGATGTTCAAGTTCCCCAAAGTAATTCACGAGGCAGCCAATGGGCTAGAGGCTCTGGAATTCCTCCGTGATCACCCAACTGATTTGATTTTATTGGACATTCAAATGCCCGTGCTGGGGGGAATCGAAACGATGAAAAAAATAAAAGAGTTAGAGTTCAAACCACATGTTATAATTTTGACCCAATTTGACGAAGTAGCACTTATCATGCATTTACTTCAACTTGGTGTCAACGGGTTCCTTTTAAAAGGCTGCAATCCAGAAGAGTTAGAAAATGCAATAACCGCCGTTATAGCTGAAGGGCACTACTACAATGAAATGGTCTTGGATTCTATAAAGAAAGGATTGTCAAAAAAAGATGGTTTAGCGAATCTGGATATCTCCCCAAGGGAATTCCAAGTAATGGCCCTTCTTAAAGACGGTAAATCGAACAAGGAAATATCAACAAAACTTGGGCTGACTTTGCGCACAATAGAAAGCTATAGAAAGGCTTTGATGAAAAAATTGAATTGTAAAAATACTGCTGAGCTTGTTAGCCTTGTCTATCGAACAGGGATCATTTGATTTGCACAAATCCAATTGAACTAAATTTAAATACCTTTTTAATTCTTTTTCTTCATTGAACGGGGAGCTAATTTAAATTGCTCTACATCAGAAATTCCAAAGTTTA
>JANYCL010000484.1 GCA_025360355.1 Sphingobacteriaceae bacterium | reverse complement strand
GAAACTGAGCGCAGATCAACATCATAACCCAAACAAACTAATTTGTTCTTAGCGCTCATTGCTTTTTGTTTATCAAAAAAACCTTTGTAAGAAACATTTCCTACAATAGGGAATTTCCAATAATAAGGCTCAATTTTATATTTAGCAGAAGCAGTTATAACCCATAACAAAGGACTTTTACCCTGATCGTAAATGGTAGTGAAGTTTTTTGTCGACTTATATTTTAAAGAATCTACAGAGTATTTCTTGATCTGTTCAATTAATTGGAGATTTTGAGTTTGCTGGGGATCCAAAGTGTTTTGCGCTCTATATTCATCACAACTTTGCGTGTTAAGTAATAGACTGATCTGCCCTTTCGACTGGTAAAAAAGATAAATGGTTGTTTGATAGCCCACCGATAAAAAGCACAAAGTTCCCCAGAAGAGCAGATTCCATATTATTTTAATAAGCTTTTTAATTGGCATTTTAATTCACTAATTTCGGGTATGTTTTTCTATTTGTCTAAAGTATTAACTTTTTTAGTATCACCAATGGTTTGGTTCTTTGCTTTATTTATTTGGGGACTAAAAACCAAAGACGAAAAGCGGAAGAAAAGGCTATTATTCTCGGCCTTAGTGGTTATTTATGTCGGATGCAACTCTTTTTTCGTTGATGAGTTGGCGCGTGCCTGGGAACCTGTAACGCCTGATTATTATATGAGCAGTGAGAAATATGATGTTGCAATTGTATTAGGAGGAATTAGCAGTATTGATGAAAGGCAAAAACGTTTAAATTTTGGGTATGCGGGTGACAGGCTTTTTCAAACAATAGAATTATATTATCGCGGGAGGGTTAAACAAATAATGTTTACCGGTGGTTCGGGAACTATTAGATATCCAACTCATAAAGAAGGGGCTTATGTAAAAAAATATTTAAACACCATTCATATTCCGGATTCGAGTATCATTATTGAAAACGAATCGAAAAACACTTATGAAAACGCAATTTTTTCGAAAAAAATATTAGACAGTTTAAAATTTAGTGGCAGTATTTTGTTGGTAACATCAGCAACTCACATGCCGCGCGCTTTGGCAACCTTTAAAAAAGCAGGGTTCACTAATATAACTCCTTATTTAACTAACAGAATGAGTGGGCCACGAAGATTTGATTGGGATCATTGCTTTATTCCAAATCCTGAAGCTCTGTGGGATCTAAATATTCTCATACACGAATGGATCGGGTGTTTAGCATATAAAATTAAAGGTTACTCTTAGTTCTTTGTATATGAAAGAAGAATTGTTGCATTTTATATGGAATTATAAACTTTTAAAGCCACAGGAGCTTTTTAGTGTCAACGGTGTTCCTATAAGAATCATTCATCCCGGTGATCTGAATAAAGATGCAGGGCCTGATTTTTTTAATTCAAAGATTGAGATCGATGGTGTTAAACTCGTAGGGAATATTGAAATTCATGTGAATTCTTCAGATTGGATAAAACACGGACATGAAAATGATAAGGCCTATAACAATTTGATTTTACATGCAGTTTACAATCATGATAAAACCATTCATCAAAATACAAAACATAATGTGGAAGTTGTTGAATTGAAAAATTATTTAGACAAGGACATTCTCAAAAAATATAACTCTTTAGTTACATCAGAATACACTTTACCCTGTTCTAAACAAATAAAAAATGTGAACAGTTTAAAATTGCAGTCGTGGATACAGCGAATGCTGATCGAACGGTTAGAAACTAAAACAGATTACGCAAAACAATTATTTGAAGTTTCAAAAAACGATTTTACCCAAACTTTATATTTCTTGCTCGCCCGCAATTTTGGTTTTAAAATAAATGGCGAACCTTTTGAATTATTAGCAAAACATTTACCCATTCACATTTTATTAAAACATTCCGCTAATTTATTTCAGCTGGAAGCTTTGTTATATGGCGTTGCCGGATTTTTAAGCAAACCTTACAAAAATAAATACCTGCAACAATTGCAAAACGAGTTTGAGTTTTTAAAAAATAAATACAAATTAGTAGAGCTTGATATTAGTCTATGGAAAATGTTAAGATTAATGCCGGCTAATTTTCCAACTGTTAGAATTTGGCAATTTGCAATGCTGATCCATAAATGTCCTGAGTTGCTTTCTAGTCCCGAAAAATTTAATACCGTTGAAACATTAAGCAAAGCAATTACTTTTAAGCATGAAGGTTATTGGCGCGATCATTATTTGTTTGACGGGAAGGAAATAAATAATGTTAAAGCAATTGGGAAAAATTCCATTCAAAATATTCTGACAAATACTTTTGCACCATTTCTATTTTTTTACGGAAAGAAAACGGGCAATGATAAACTCATAAATGCCGCAACACAATGTTTTCAGGATCTACCGTTTGAGAGTAATCATAAAACCCGACATTTTATTAAAGCCGGCTTAAAATTTGAGACTTCAGCGGAAAGCCAAGGACTTATTAACTTATTTGACAATTATTGTAAAAATAAATTATGTTTACAATGCGGCGTGGCGTCAAATCTATTGATTAGTAATTAGGTTTTTTTATATTTGTGATATGGTAAAACGGATAATAGCATGGTTTGAGCAACAGGCATTTGGTGTATGCGAATGGTGGGGCAAAAAATTAGGGATTAAAACTACTAATATCCGAATGTACTTTATTTATCTTTCGTTTTTTACTTTCGGAAGTCCAATTATCATTTATTTTATAATGGTTTTTATTTTAGAACATAAAAATTATTTTAAGCCATCGTTTTACAAAAAACGCAAAAGCGTTTGGGATATTGAATTTTGATCCTGCCCAAATGCAGGATGATGATTTGGATCCCAAAATTGAATTGATTAAAACAAAAACATTAATACTCTAACTATGAAAAAAATCACAACCACTATTTTAATTGCAGCGTCTGTTTATTCTTTTGCTCAAGAGGTAAGAGTAAAAAGCGGTAACGAAAAATTTTCGAATGGGAGTCATGATTGTTTAACCACCACCATTTTTGAAGGCGACAAAGATAACGCCATGAGTAAATGGAAAAGCAAATTAAATAGTTTTAAGGATGAGAAAGTGAGCAAGAAAGGTGACGAGGTTATTGGTGACAATATTGAAATTAAAGATTGGGGGAATAATACTGTAGATATTTATTCGAAATTTGATGAGGACAAAGAAAAGAAAACTGTTACAATGAGTGTTGCGGTTGATCTGGGTGGAGCTTATTTAACTTCATCCGATAAGGACAAATACAATTTCATGGAAAAGTTGATTAAGGAATTTGCTGTTGATATGACAAAAGATAATATTAAAGATCTGGTAAGCACTGCCGAAAAAGCTTTGGGTAAATTAGAAAGTGCTCAAAAAGATCTTGAAAAAGAAAATAAAAATTTAAAAGATGATATTGAAGATCATAAAAAGAAAATAACCAAAGATGAGAACGATATTAAAGATAACGAAGCTAATCAAACCAAAAAGAAAGCTGAAGTAGAAGCTCAGAAAAAAGTAACTGATGATATTAAAAAGAAATTAGATAAGGTAAATTAATTTTCCTGATCGAAATCTTTTTTACGTTTAATCTTATTTTCCCACATATTAAATCCTTCTATTACCATGGCGAAAGCTAACGCTACATAAGCGTAATTCTTATTTATTTCTTTGTGAAACTCTTCACTCACTGTTGTGTTATAAGCATCAACAATTGCTTCAGCCAATAGAATTCCTCCAATTGCTAATAAAAATGTAAGTGCTATCATTTTAATTCCCGGGTTACGGTTAATGAAATCAGCAACATATCCTGAGAATAAGATCATCAATATCATGGAAATGATCACAGCAGAAACCATGGTGATGATATTATTTGAAATTGCTACAGCTGTTAAAATAGAATCGAAAGAGAAAACAATATCTATTAAAACAATTTGTATCACTACTGATTGAAAAGTTGCTGAACCTTTTTTAGAACTTAATTCCGGATCAATACCTTTCACTTTCTCCATAATTTCTTTCCAGGTTTTATAAAGCAAGAAAACACCGCCGCCAAATAATATTATAGCCCTACCCGATACACCGTAAATACCTAAATGAAATAAAGGTTCTATTAAAGAAGTGATCCAATTAATGGAGAATAGTAAACAACATCGTACAACAAGTGCCAATACTAATCCTATTCTTCTTGCTTTTTGTTGGCTTACTCGGGGTAAACGATCGGCTATAATAGAGATAAAGATGATATTATCTATCCCTAAAACTATTTCCAGAACTGATAAGGTAATGAGGTTTATTACGCCTTGTAATGAGAGAAACTGATGTAGATCTTGACCGTAATCGTGCATTATTTAATTCTAAAGTTCAAAGTTAAGGCTTTTTTACGGCATTCTTAAAAAATTATTCTTATTGATTTTCAAATACTTACATATTATTTTAGTACTATGCCTTGCATAATACCTTTAAATGCACTTATCTTTGTATCACCAACTAATAGCTATAACATTGAACTGGTTGGATTTTTAAAAAGGAAACGAAAAACTAAAAAATAAAACAAAAAATGAAAGCAGTAAACAACATCAGAGGAAAGGCCATTAAAGTAACAGCAGTTGTTGCATTAACACTTGGCTCGTTTTTATTAAACGCGAATAATAATAACGGAGCAACAGGCGAAACAGAAAAAACAATTAAAGAACACGTAAAATTCCCGAATCTTATTCTGCCAATAAAACAAACAGAAAAAGTAGAAGTGCTTTTTACAACTTCAGAAAATGGAAAAGTAAATTTTGTTTTCGCTAAGACCGATAACAAAGAAATTAAAGCAGATATCGAAAAACAATTTTCGCAATTAACATTAACCAAGCTAAAAGCAAACGTAGCTTATAGCATAGTATTAAACTTTAAAACTATTTAACCATGTCAGTAAACGCAGAGAACACAAAGGCCCAAATGCGAAAAGGTGTTCTTGAACTATGCATACTTTCGATCCTGTCGCAAGGCGATGCTTATCCAACAGAAATAATTGATAAGCTTAAGGAAACAAAGTTAGTTGTAGTTGAAGGAACTCTTTACCCGCTCTTAACAAGGCTAAAAAATACAGGTTTGCTTTCCTACCGATGGGAAGAAAGCACTTCCGGTCCGCCACGCAAATATTATAAACTCACCGAAATTGGTGAACAATATTTAAAAGAAGTACAACTCTCGTGGGTTGAATTAGTAGAAAATGTAAACAAAACCATAAAACATTAATTATACTTCAACAACTCAGCAACCAAAAAAATTTAAAAAATAAAATATTAAAAAATAAAAAAATGAATAAGACAGTTACCATAAACATAAGCGGCATTATTTTCCACATCGAAGAAGATGCTTTTGAAAAGCTTAGCAAATATCTGAATACCATAAAAGGTTATTTCAGTAAAACCGATGGCGGCAGCGAAATTATGAGCGATATAGAATCGCGCATAGCTGAAATGCTCCAGGGTAAAACAAGCGCCATAAAACAAGTGGTGCTAATGGCCGATGTGGATTCGGTAATTGATACCATGGGTAAACCGGAAGAGTTTGCTGAAGGCGCCGGCGAAACTTCTTCTCAAGAAGAGCAGGAAACCCAATACACAACTACCGGAAATGTAAAAAGACGTTTGTTCCGCGATGGAGACCGTAAAGCAGTTGGCGGTGTGTGTTCAGGTATTGCAAATTATTTTGATATCGACATCGTTTGGATCCGTTTGGCAATGTTCTTATTAGTTTTCTTCGGTGGGTTAAGTCTATGGGTGTACATTATCCTCTGGATCGTAATTCCTGAAGCAAAAACAACTGCCGATAAATTAGCTATGAAAGGTGAAAAGGTCGATATTAATAATATAAGTAAAACCGTAAAAGAAGAAG
This sequence comes from Sphingobacteriaceae bacterium, assembly GCA_025360355.1. GTDB lineage: Bacteria > Bacteroidota > Bacteroidia > B-17B0 > Aurantibacillaceae > JAHEYG01. The sequence goes on along the minus strand of JANYCL010000484.1, from coordinate 134 downwards.
CGCAGCAATTTAAAAAACGCGCCGAAAAATTCGGTAACGAAATACGCGACTCACACGGCAATGTTTCTGAAAACTTTTTTGATAAGCTTGGCAATTTCATAAAAGAATTCCTGATCATGTTCACTAAATTCTTT
>JANYCL010000436.1 GCA_025360355.1 Sphingobacteriaceae bacterium | reverse complement strand
GGTCCACTTAATGACAATATCCGAATTCCATTCATCAGCATAAGGATTTCCAAATGCCATTGAAATATAAACTACCATTTCTTTTTTATGTTGGATACAAAGGTTTTGAATTTCTTCAACACGAATTAAAGACTCGGCTATGGAAGAATTTGTATTCCGTTGCTGAAAAGTTTCTGAAATTGAAAACGGAAATCCTAAATATTTTATTTCATCAAACTGACAAGCATCTTCTGCACCGCGCGTGTTGGCGATGATGGCTAATAATTTTGATTTGGTTGTTGATAGATCTAATTTTTTTAATACTTCAGCGGTATCCGTTAATTGAGGAATTGCTTTTGCAGAAACAAAACTTCCGAAATCAATTGTGTCAAAACCAACTTTTAATAATTGATTAATGTACTCCGCTTTTAATTCGGTTGGTATAAATTGTTTTATGCCTTGCATGGCATCGCGTGGACATTCAGTGATTTTCATATTACAAATTTAATCATTCGTTTTCTCAACACAGAGAACACAGAGTTTTTTGAGTTACACAGAGATAACACAAACTGCCTACTGCCTACTGCCGCTGCCTACTCTTTTTACTATTTCCTTATTGATCTTTTTAATTAATCCCGGACCTTCATAAATAAATCCGGTGTACAATTGAATCAGATCAGCGCCCGCATTTATTTTTTCAATTGCATCTTCTGCGCTGTGGACCCCTCCTACTCCTATTACAGGAAAAGCGTTGTTCGATCTTTGTTTCAAATATTTTATGACTTCAGTACTTCGTTTGGTTAATGGCTTTCCGCTTAAACCACCTGCTCCGAATTTTTCAATTTCCTCTTTGGTATAATTTAATCCTTCACGACTAATTGTTGTGTTGGTGGCAACTACTCCTGCCAATTTTGTTGTTTTCACGATATCAATTATATCATCCAATTGCGTATCGGTTAGATCGGGAGCAATTTTTAATAAGATTGGTTTGGGTTTCGGCTTTGCATTATTTAATTCTTGCAAACGGTTTAATAATTTGGTGAGAGGTTCTTTTTCTTGCAGTTCGCGCAAGTTTGGTGTGTTGGGCGAACTCACATTCACAACAAAATAATCCACCGCATCAAACAATTCTAAAAAATTTATTTCATAATCCTTAATTGCATCTTCGTTTGGTGTCGTTTTGTTCTTCCCAATGTTACCGCCGATAATTAGGGTTTTATCCTTTCTGTTTTTTAGCCTTTCGGCTGATGCTTTTACACCTTCGTTATTAAATCCCATTCTATTAATAAGCGCATAATTTTTAGGAAGTCTGAACGACCTCGGTTTATCATTACCTAGCTGTGCTTTTGGGGTTACTGTCCCTATTTCAACAAAACCGAAGCCTAAATTGCCGAATTCGTTAAAAAGCTTCGAGTCCTTATCCATACCCGCCGCCAGACCAACAGGGTTCTTAAAATGCAGTCCAAACAGACTTTTTTCGAGTTTTGGGTGCTTATAGCAGTAAATTGAGCGGAATATGGCCGGAAAACTCGGTATTTTATGAAGTGATCTGATAAGGGAAAAGGTGAAATAATGAGCTTTCTCGGGTTCCATAAGGAAAAGAAAGCTTTTTATCAGTTTATACATACGCAGCACAAAATTAGCTTTAATGGGCTAAGAACCTCATGGCCAGTGTTGAAATGTTGATAAAAAGGCGCAAATTTTAAGATTTTTTGTAATTTATTTCAAAATATATATATCTTTGCCCCCAAATTAAACTTAAACAAAAACTCAACAATGAAAAAAGTATTATCAATCGTAGCAATGGCCGCTTTAACTGCGTCTTTCGTAGCTTGTGGTCCATCAAAAGAAGAAATTGAAGCAAAAGAAAAAGCAAAAGCTGATTCAATCGCTGCAGTAGAAAAAGCAAAAACTGATTCTATCGCTGCTGCTGATGCAATGGCTGCTGAAGCTGCTGCTCAAGCTGAAAAAGCGAAAGCTGATTCAACTGCAATGGCTGATTCGTTAGCTAAAACTGCTGTTAAAGGTGGAAAAAAGAAATAATTCTTAACCCCTAATCATTAAGAAGCCCTTCCGCCTTGCGGAGGGGTTTTTTATTTTTACCCCGTTGGACTTCCATTTAAGGATCATTGGGTAAAAAATTAGATCTTGCACAATAAATTAACTTAAATAGTTAAGTCCTACGGGGTAAAATGCTTGAATCGTTGGAAAATAATGCACCGGGATGCTTTTTTAAAAGCACATTCGGAATTGATTGTCCCGGTTGCGGTATGACCAGAGCTTTTTTTGCATTACTGAAAGGCGATCTCATGGGATCTTTAGCCTATAATCCCGGCTTAATTCCTTTTCTTATAACAGTTACTGTTCTTGTGATCCAACTAAAGATAAAACATCCAAGAGGCGGTTATTTAGTAATGGGGCTATTTATTTTCACCTCTCTTATCGCAATAATAAATTTTATTGTGAAACAACATGCCTTCATTTCGGCACATCTTTAAAATGCTTGTCTGATATTCTGAATATCAGCTTTAAAATTGAAAAATTGGTACAGCGTTAATTTATTCCTGACTGCAAATCCAAAAAACAATCCTAAGGAAGAAATGAAATAACCGATATTGGCCGCCATTGCCGCTCCGGTAAGATCGTATTTCGGCATTAAGATGGAAGCCATTATCATCGCAAAAACAAATCCCATAAAATTACAGCCGGCAATGAATTTTAATTTTCCGAGTCCGCTAAAATAATGACTTATCACCGTTGAAAAACTAATGCATAAAATTCCGGGGGATAACCAAAGCATTAAGTGTTTTACCTGATCAAAATCCTCTCCTAATAAATAAATAAAAACATCAACGGGAATAAACCAGATCACAACAACTACTATGCAACTTAATATAAATCCGGCTTTGGCGAGTGTAATTACGATCCCACGATTAAAGGGTGTATCGCCGGTATTCGATATTTTCGCGAGCACAATTGGCGCGATACCAGAAGCAATAATCCAAACCGATTCAATTAAAGAGGAAGCTGCCGCATATAACCCCACTAAAGCTTTTGCGGTAAAGAAATACCAGGTGAAGCGATTCACTTGTATATGAAACCAACCTGCCAATTGACAAAAAAAACCATTCGCAAAAACTGCTTTTAATGAAAAGTCAAGTTTGCTATCATCAATCAAAATATATTGAATAATTTTTATGGTTGAAATAATAAATGAAACAGAAAAAGAAATGAATAATGGAATTACATACGCCCGGAAAGTAAAATCCTTTAAATACAAAGTGAAAAACATTATGCCGCAAATTAATAGCAAAGGCTGCAAAATGCTTAATAAATTATAAAGCTTTACGTTTTCTTTAGCAAGTATTATTACCATGTTAAAGGTGTTGAGAATTATCAAGAGTGATAAAAAAAGCATTGTTAATTCGAAACCTTCAATTTCCTTATTCAAAAGAAAAAATATGAGATTAGAAACAGAAGTTGCCGCTAATGTCCAAACCAAACCATTTACAAATAATTTTTTAAGATTGAATTTTGGAACGAAATACACAAGCGAATAACCTGTATAAATTTCATTAATGATCTGAATATTGGCAATGTTCAAGACAAATAAGCTTATCTCTCCGCGGGTAGACATGCCTAAGTATTTTGCCGAAATAATGAGAATTAAGAAGTTGATGATTGCAACAAAGCCTTTGGTGAAAAGTGTTTGTATGATGTTTTTGATCATTTAGGCTTTTACGATTGCTAAAAATACATTTCTAAAACGAATTTTATGAGAATATATTACTTAAAGTAAAAAAATTCTTACATTTGCGGTCCCAAATGGTAGATGTAGCTCAGTTGGTTAGAGCATCGGTTTGTGGTACCGAGGGTCGTGGGTTCGAATCCCATCATTTACCCAAAAAAAAGCCTTGCATTAGCAAGGCTTTTTTATTTTCATCTTGTTCTAATTATCAGAAGCCTCCCTCAAAAACTGTATTAAAGGATACATGGCTTTATAACCATCAATGGTGAATTTTTCGAAGGTTTTAGCTTTGAAATTTTTATCACTGATCTTGTGATAAACAACAAAACTCTTTAGTTTTAAATACTCTAAATACTTACTTTCCTTATCAAAACCTTTTGGGGCGGTTTTTAATTTGTCTTCCTCCGAAAAATCATCAAAATATTTTTGAAAGGATTTTGCTTTTATAATTTTAATAAGCTTCGTTCCGTTATAATCTATTTCCTGTCGTATCGCCTGTAATTGTGGCGGCTCAGGCTGCCAATTTCCACCCGCGAAAAACATATTGCCGGGTTGAAAATGAAAATAATATCCTGCAGCGCTTGATTTTTTTCCGCCCGGACTAAAATATGCACCGAAATGCGTTTTATAAGGGGTTTTATCTTTGCTAAATCTTACATCTTTGTAAATACGGAATACACAATTTTTAGCAAGCATGTCGCCGCCAATTTTTTTATCGAATTTATTTATGGCGATAATTAATTTCTGAACAAATACTTCAAACTCTTCTTTAGCTTCAAGATATTTCGGTTTATTTTTTTCAAACCAATCACGGTTATTATTGTTTTTTACTGCTTTTAAAAAGCTGAGTGATTTTTCGAATGACATATTAATCGGTTATTTTTTCGGTTATTTTTTTGAAGAATTTAAATTGGGTGAGGAATTCTCTTGCTACGATCCGCACTAATGTATAAACCGGAATTGCAACTACCATTCCGCTAATTCCTGCTAAAGTTCCTGCAATTAACACTACAATGAATATTTCGAGCGGATGTGCTTTTACAGTATTTGAAAATATAAAAGGCTGAAAAAATAATGCGTCCAAAATATTTATGCTCATTAATGCAATAAAAATTTTAGTTATTACAGTACCGATCTGATCGTATTGTCCTAACTCAATGCAACCGCTTACTCCCAAAAATAAAGCGAAACACAAAGTTATCATTGGTCCGATATAAGGAATTACATTAAATAATCCTGCCATAAAACCAATTATCAAAGCATTTTTAATTCCTAATACCGACAAAGTTAATCCTGCTAATACACCAACAATAACAACATCAATAATTAATCCGGTAAAATATTTACTCAGCATTTTTTTTGATGTAATAAGTATTTCTTTTACTTGCTCCTCTATTTTAGGTGGCGTTAATAAAAGAATAGTGCGGCTTACGGTGAACTCGTCTTTTAAAAGAAAAAAAGTAATGAACGAAATGCAAAATAAACCTCCCAAAAAACTACTTAAGTACTCAATTAAATTATTTAGTATGGTTGAAACGTTTCCAAAATTAAATACCGAATTGAATTGCTCGTTAAATGTTGCCTGAATTGTACTTTCACTTCCTAATTGCGAAAATAAATACTTTAAACTTGGATACTGATCTAATATGCCATGCAGAACATCGTAAAAATTCAATGCCGACATAAACGATACCTGCTTGATAAGCGGTGGTAAAATAAGAGTGAAAAACAAGGCAAACACTCCAAAAATAATTACCAAAGTTAAAAACGACGCAATTCCATCGTTAATTTTTCTCCCGCCGATCTTAATTTTTTCTATTGCACTTGTTAAAGGATATCCTATTAAAAATAAAACAAGCGAAATTACCAGATAAATAAGCACGGTTGAGAATAACCAGGCACTTAACAAGATAAGAGCCACAATAATTAGAGGAAATATGTAATTTTTCGATTTCAATACCAAACAAATGTACTAAAAGTTTAACTTTATAGTTTATAATTAAGTAATTGATCAAACCTCTTAAATATGTTTTTGTTTTCTGTTTACTTGGCCTTGTCTTGTTTAACAGCTGCGTGGCTCCTAAAGAAGGCTATAGTTCAAAAGAAAACCTTTACAAAAAAAATACTTCAGAAATAGCAGCTAAATTTCTTGCTTATCACATCACCGATTCGTTAACACAAATTTATTTTACATTATCCAACGAAAATTTTCTTTATAAACGTCCGGATACTTCAGGTTATTTTTATTCGGCAACTAAAGTGAAATGCTTTTTATATGCTAATGCCAAAACAAAACAATTATTAGATAGCGGAAGCGTGACCATTTTCGACAGACAAACGGAAAACGTAAATACCAAAGATCTAAAAGGCAGTTTGTTTTCCAAATGCAAAACCGGACAAAGTTATGTTTGTGATATATGGGTTTATGATCTTAATAAAAAAACAAGGGTTCCTTTTGTAATTGAAATAGATAAAACATCAGCCGCTACTCGTCAAAATTTTTTACTCCAAAAAACAAATGGTAATGTTATTTATGATTATAATTTAGTGAAGGGAGATACTATAATTATTAAAAGTTTTATGAATACAGCTAATGATTATATTGTGGATTATTTTAAAAACGAATTTCCCCTTCCTCCTCCGCCATTTTCAAATTTTGAAAGACCACCATTTAATTACAAACCCGATAGTTCTTTTACTGTTAACAGAACTTTTGGTGTTTTAAAATTAGTTGTTCCTGTAAAGGGGTTTTACCATCTTTTAACTGACAATATCAGCAAAAACGGAATTACGTTATTTTCTGTTGATCCATCTTTTCCAGGAATAAAAAACGAAACAGAAATGATAAGATCCACACGTTACGTTACCGATATTAAAGAATATACAGCCTTATTAGAAGCTGAGAACAAAAAATTAGCGATAGATAAATTCTGGCTTGAAAAAGGAGGAAGCAACGAAAGAGCAAAAGAATTAATAAGAAAATATTATGGCCATGTGCAACAGGCGAATAAATTATTCACCTCTTATCAGCCCGGATGGCAAACCGACCGCGGTATGATCTACGTTGTATTTGGTCCACCAACAACTATGTTCAAATACGCAAAGAATGAGGTTTGGGTTTATGGCAACGAACTTCAGCCAGGAGCTATTCGTTTTACTTTTGTAAAGGTTATAAACCCATTTACCGATAACGATTTTAGTTTAGAACGCAATGAAATTTATAAATATTCGTGGTACCAGGCGGTTACAGGATGGAAAGAAGGGCATCTTTTTTTCGATAATTAATTGCGTTTTTAGATAATTTTGGGAAATAATCGCTTGATTTTTCAGCTTAAAATCCTAACTTTATCAAACTTTATAAAAGTATTATGAAAAACCTATTTGTTACCATTTTTACTCTTGCCTCTATTGGTTTATTTGCTCAACCCGGAAAAAAGGGGGCTGCTCCTAAAATGACCCCTGAGTTTTCGAAAGGGTATTATATAAATTTTAAAGGCGACTCAGTTAAAGGAGAAGTTCAAAATAACATGGATAGAGAATCTGATTTTTATATCTCTTTCATGTTTAAATTAAAAGGTGCATCAAAAGGTACAGAAATAACTCCTAAAAAAGCAAAAGGTTATGGTTTTGATGATACACATTTCAGCCTTTTAAAAATGGATGCCGGTGATGTTTACATTAAATATTTAGAGCATGGCCGTTTAAATTTAATGGAATATAAATATGCAGGAAACGGTGTTGATGAAGGCAAGATCTTATCGCTTTATTTCATCGTCGATTCAAGAGCAGGTGCTGATGATAAAAATCAAACTAATATTTTAACTCAGCTGAACGAAAAAAGTCATAAGAAAATTCTAAAACCGTTCTTTAAAGATCAACCCATTTTGTTAGAACAAGTGGATAAGTGGTTCTTTAAAATTGATGAAGTTAAAAAGGCCGTTCAGGAATTTAATGCCTTGTACGCGAACTAAAATTTAAGAAATCCTTCCAATTGTTTTTCAATATCTTTAGCAGTTGCTTCCGGTAAGTTGCCATCGCTAAATATTTTATCAATTGCTGAAATTGGTAATCTATTGTGATAAACATGTAATTTCAGGTAATGAAGAATACTTGTTAAATGTTCCATTCCGCGTAAATTACCCGCTCTTCCACTCGACACTCCGGTTAAACAAACTCTTTTTTCGTGCCAGTTAGCCGGAGGAAGAGAATCAATGAACACTTTTAATATCCCTGGGAAACTTCCGTTGTATTCAGGAACTATGAAAATAAATGCATCTGCTTCAATTATAAACTCTTTCACCATTTCATTAAAAGCTTCACTTTTATCTTTGGCGTAGATCTCATTCATGTCAACTACTTTTTGTAGTTTTTTCATGCTTAACACACGAACGTTTTTACCTAAGTCTTCCAGTTTAGATCTATAGTAGTTAGCCACCTTTTCAGTATAGCTGTTTTCCCTGTTAGTAGAGCTTATTATCGTGATCTTCTGCATTCCTTTTTATTAACATTTTTATAATAAGTAGGTCGTATTGTTAAAAAGTATGCCCTCCAAAAAAGCCTTATTAGATTAACTTTACACAAATATCTGTTTTTTATTTAATTTATGAAGATTACTTATTACGGGCACTCTTGTTTTGGTGTAGAAATTAAAGGAAAACATTTATTATTCGACCCTTTTATCAGTCCAAACGAACTTGCTAAAAACATTGATATCAAAACCATAAAAGCTGATTATATTTTAATTAGTCATGGCCACGAAGACCATATTGCGGATGCTGTTTCTCTAGCTAAGCGCACTGGTGCAAAGGTTATTTGTACTTACGAGATCTATGTTTGGTTAAGTAAGCAAGGTGTCGAGAATATACACCCAATGAATATTGGCGGTAAGGTTAAATTAGATTTTGGGAATGTAAAATGTGTGAATGCAGTTCACAGCAGCAGTTTACCCGATGGTTCTTATGGCGGCAATCCAATGGGTTTTGTTGTTGAGAGTGAAGAAGGTAATTTTTATTATGCAGGAGATACTGCCCTAACCTACGATATGAAATTGATAGGTGAATACCGCCAAATTAATTTTGCTTTTTTACCGATTGGCGACAATTTCACAATGGGTACTGAAAATGCGATGCTGGCAAGTGACTTCATTAATTGCGATGATATTATTGGGATGCACTACGATACATTCGGCTACATTAAAATTGATCATAACGAATCACAAAATAAATTTAAAAGGTCGGGCAAAAGCCTTACTTTAATGCAAATTGGAGAAACGATCACGAAATAAAAATCTTTGAATCTTGAACTTTAAATTTTGAATCAAATATTATGGGAAAAATAATCGCAATAGCAAATCAAAAAGGCGGAGTAGGAAAAACCACAACAGCCATTAACCTTGCAGCAAGCTTAGCTGTTTTAGAATATAAAACATTATTAATTGATGCCGATCCCCAATCGAATGCAACATCAGGCGTTGGTATCGATCCTTCAAGCGTTAAAGCAGGTTTATACGAATGTATAATTGATAGCGTTCATCCAAAAGATGTTATCTTAAAAACAGATACTCCGAATTTATTTTTGTTACCTACAAATGCAGATCTTGTTGGTATTGAATTAGAATTAGTAAACCTTAGCAATCGTGAATACATGATGAAAAAGGCTTTGGAAAAAATTAAAGATAAATACGATTTCATTATTGTGGATTGTTGTCCTTCACTCGGATTAACTGTTATCAATTCACTTTGTTCTGCCGACAGCGTAATTATTCCTGTGCAATGTGAATATTTTGCTTTAGAAGGAATGGGAAAATTACTGCAAACAATAAAAATAATTCAAACACATTTAAATACTGATCTGGACATTGAAGGCGTTTTATTAACGATGTATGATGGCCGTTTACGTTTAGCGAATCAGGTTGTTGAAGAAGTAAAAACACATTTCCAGAATATGGTTTTCAATACACTTATTCAGCGCAACACAAAATTAGCAGAGGCACCAAGTTTTGGTAAAACCATTATCATGCACGATGCAATAGGAAAAGGCTCTACAAATTATTTAAACCTTGCCCGCGAAATTTTACAACGCAATGGTTTAACTAAGATCAGCGACGAAGAACGTACCATTGGCTTAGGCGCAGAAAATGTTTCAGAAGAAGAATTAAGCGAAGACCTTTAACGAAGTACGTCCCGATAGCTATCGGGAGACGAGGTACGAAGTTAGAATGTAGAATCGAAGTTAAAAGAATTAAAAAAAATGAGCTCAATAAAAAAACCGGCATTAGGAAGAGGATTAAGTGCCTTACTTGAAAATCACAAAACAGATATAACAACAAAACAATTAGGTGAGAATGCACCTATTGTTGGTTCTGTGTCGATGATAAAAATAAAAAACATTGAAACAAATCCGTTTCAGCCACGCACCAACTTCGAAGAAATTGCTTTACAGGAACTTTCTGATTCCATTAAACAACATGGTATCATTCAACCATTAACATTACGCAAATTAGGTTACGATAAATATCAACTTATTTCAGGCGAACGCCGTTTCCGTGCTTCACAAATGTCGGGCTTACTTGAAGTACCTGCTTACATTCGTGTTGCTGATGATCAGGCTATGCTTGAAATGGCATTGGTAGAAAACATTCAGCGTGAAGATCTGGATCCAATGGAAGTTGCAATGTCGTACAAACGTTTGATAGATGAATGCAGTTTAACACAAGAAGCATTAAGCGAAAAAGTAGGCAAACAACGCAGTACCGTTACAAATTTTTTACGCCTATTAAAATTACCTGCACCAATACAAAAGGCGATCCGCGACCGCGAAATTACAATGGGTCATGCAAAGGCGTTAATCAATATTGATAATGAAGATCGTCAGCTCGCAATTTTTGCTTTAGCATTAGAACAAGATCTTTCTGTTCGTCAGATCGAAGATCTTGCACGCGGCGAAAAATTAAAATTCACCCCAAAAGTTTCACGTGTTCAAAAACCATTGAGCATGGAAGATAAAGAAATTCAGAAAAAATTAACTGATGTTTTCAAAAAATCTTTTTCTTACAAACGCAACGGACAAACAGGAAGCTTAACTCTTACATTCAAAAACGATAAAGAACTAAGTAAAATTCTTTCTTTACTTGGAATTCAATAATTAAAAAACAATTCATAATTCTTAACACATAATTCATAATTAATTTATGCCAAAAGGAATTTATAAAGTACCGACTCCAATTAACGAGCCGATAAAACAATACGCACCGGGAAGTCCTGAACGTAAAGAATTACAAGCGATGCTGAAATCATTACGCAGCAAGCAAATTGATATCCCAATGTACATTGGCAACAAAGAAGTGAAAAGCAATAATAAGATCCGCATTTCTCCTCCGCATGATCATAAACATACTTTAGGTTATTTTCACAAGAGCGATAAAAAACATATTGAACAAGCTATCAATGCCGCATTAGCTGCAAAAGAAGCTTGGGCAAATTTAGCTTGGGAACACCGCGCCGCTATATTTTTAAAAGCTGCTGATCTTATTGCAGGTCCGTACCGCGCTAAATTAAACGCAGCAACGATGCTTGGACAAAGCAAAAATGCTTTTCAGGCGGAAATTGACAGCGCATGTGAGATCGTTGATTTTTTACGTTTCAACGTAAGTTACATGCAGGAAATTTATCACGATCAACCAATTTCATCACCGGGAGTTTGGAACCGTTTAGAGTGGCGACCGCTTGAAGGATTTGTTTACGCTTTAACACCATTTAATTTTACAGCCATTGCAGGAAATTTGCCAAGCAGCTGCGCAATGATGGGAAATGTTGTTGTTTGGAAACCGAGTAACACTGCTGTGTATAGCGCAAATGTGTTGATGGAAGTTTTTAAACAAGCAGGAGTTCCTGATGGCGTAATAAATTTAATTTATCCAAGCGGACCTGATGCAGCGGAAGTAATTTTTAATCATCGTGATTTTGCAGGAATACATTTCACAGGAAGCACAGAAGTTTTCCAGGGAATTTGGAAAGCGATCGGCAATAACATTCATAAATATAAATCGTATCCGAAAATTGTAGGAGAAACAGGCGGAAAAGATTTTATCATGGCACATAAATCTGCCGATGCTAAAGTTGTAGCGACTGCAATTGCACGTGGTGCATTTGAATATCAAGGACAAAAATGTTCAGCTTGTTCACGCGCTTATATTCCAAGCAATTTATGGGAAGATGTAAAAAAATATTTGGTTGCTGATCTTAAATCCATGAAAATGGGTCCGACTGAAGATTTCACTAATTTCATTAATGCTGTTATTGACGAAAAAAGTTTTGATAAGTTGACAAAATATATTTCTGCAGCGAAAAAAGATAAGAGTGTTGAAATTGTTGCGGGTGGAAAATCTGATAAGAGCAAAGGTTATTTTATTCAACCAACTATTCTAAAAGTAAAAAATCCAAAGTACGTTACGATGTGTGAGGAATTATTTGGTCCGGTGTTAACCATTTATGTTTACGGTGAGAACAGATTCAAAGAAACTTTAGATATCGTTGATAAAACTTCGATCTATGCATTAACAGGAGCGATCATTGCGCAAGACCGTTATGCAATTGAAGTGGCGACAAAAAAATTACAGCACAGCGCGGGTAATTTTTATATTAACGATAAATGTACAGGAGCTGTTGTAGGACAACAACCATTTGGCGGAGCACGCGGGAGCGGAACAAACGACAAAGCAGGTGCTAAAGTGAATTTGCTTCGTTGGGTTAGTCCAAGAACAATAAAAGAAACATTTGTGCCGGCAACGGATTACAAATACCCTTTTTTACAGGCAGATTAAGATAGAAAGCATCAAAAAGCCTCTCGTCAGAGAGGCTTTTATTTTTTGTACCTTTATGCGACCAAAACCCCAAAGGTGAAAGCAACATCTAAAGCATTAATTTTAATCGCAGTCTTTGCTTTCATTACACTATTCTCACAATCACAAACCATATCTGCTTTTAAAACAGGAAAAAAATGGGGATTTAAACAAGGTGAGACAGTTATCATAGAACCACAGTACGATTCAGTTTTTGGATTTGATCACACAAATCAGATCTGTTTAGTTGGGAATGTGAATCCGCTTAAAAGAA
>JANYCL010000435.1 GCA_025360355.1 Sphingobacteriaceae bacterium | reverse complement strand
TATTGTAAATACCGGAAGCAGTATTAAAATGTGCTGGGTAGCGGAAGGTTTAGCGAATGAATATCCAAGATTTGGTCCAACAATGGAATGGGATACGGCTGCAGGACAAGCAATATTAGAAAATGCGGGCTGTGAGTTAATTGATCTCACAACAAATAAACCAATGCAATATAATCGTCAGGAATTAAGAAATAATTCTTTTGTAGCTAGGATGAAAAGCTAATTTACTCTTTTATTATTTTTGTTTGATAAATAATTTTGCCCTCTTTCGAAAGAAATCTTAAATAATAAATTCCCTTATTCAAATTTCTAAGATCTAAGTCCATTTCTCTTGAATTCAATATTTGAGAATGCATTTCATCTCCCAAAAAATTTTTCACTTCAATATATCCTTCGTTATAAAGAGTTTTGATTCTATAAATCCCATCAGATGGGTTTGGATATATTTCGAAATCAAGATCTTTTCTATTGGTATTTATTCCAGTTGCTACTCCACAAGCGGTTGCACATGAAGAACCACTTGGAATAAATCGCCAACCTTCATTTGTTGCAGTCCATGCATTAGGATAATTTCTTCCAGCAGGGAAATAACCTGACGTTCCTGATGTATTTTGAATTCCAATAATTCCATAACCGCCATTCCATCCTGGGCAAGTTGTACTATTTTTAATGAACACATCAATACAATTTGATGTTTCATGAAGAACTACTTGAAAAGATGAATTCGGAATTCCGGTACAATTTCCGGGATTACTAAATACCGGAATGTTATCCCATGAAACCACTAAATAGCGATTTGGTGAAGACCCATAAGTTGAATAATAAATCATACCGCTACTTGTTGGGTCTATATCACGAAATGCTGCACAAATTGTATTTCCAGGCATATTCGCCAAACTAGGAATGGCTCCAGAGATGGACCAACTATCAATTCCAGTTGCTTTAGAAGTATCCAAACTTATTTGACCGTTAGATCCGACGATAAAGGTATTACAAGCATTCCCAAAATAATTGAAATTAAATCCAATATTTAAAAACGGAGACCATTTATCATCTTGGTTAACCAAAATTTGAGTCCCCGTCGAAAATGTGCAAGGAGAAAATGGAATTGATACTACAGCGTATGTCACAGTACTAACACTTTCTTTATTTGATTGATCTTGCGCTCTAAAAAAATTAACAATCAACAACAAAACAAAAAGTAAATAAAATTTTATTGAATATTTAAAATTCATACTTAAATATACAAATAAGTTAAGATTAATCATATTAATCTACCCATGGCGACTCTTTGAACACAAATGGTTAGAAAAGATCTATAACTGGTTTCTTGAAGATCTTAAAAATACAGATCGCTTGTTTTTAAGCGTAAGTAGCGCATAACCGAAACGAGGGCACTTAAACTTGAAATAAAAACGCCGAGTACAACGATCCCTCCAAATAAAAGCGCAAGCATGTTCTCATCTTGCAATTGCAACAGATCAGGAATGTAACTCGTACTAACAACAAGAAATCCTGCTAATAAAGCACCCGCTAAAATTCCGGCAATAACTCCCTGACGGATTCCCTTAAAAATAAATGGTTTGCTAATGAACACTCTTGTTGCACCAACCAGATACATGGTACGGATAATAAAACGCTGTGAGTAAATGGATAAACGAATAGTGTTATTAATTAAAGCGATAGCTACAATTAACAGAGCACAACTAAATATCAAAATAAAAAAGACAGCACTCTTTTTGTTTTCATCGAGTTGTTTAATATAATCTTTTTGGTAAACTACTTCTTTTACAATTGCTTTTTGCAAAAGTCCTTTTTCAACATTTGCTAAAGTATCTGCGTTCGCATAATCGGCATTAAGTTTTACATCTAATGATGACAAGAGCGGATTGTAGCCAAGGAACGAAATAAAATCCTCACCCAGATCGGTTTTTAATTTTTCAGCAGCTTGCTCTTTGGTAATATAATCAACACGTTTTGAAAATGCTGAGGCCGAAATTTCTTGCTGCAATGCATCTACTTGCGCTGAAGTAGCAGTATCTTTTAAAATTACCTGGAACCCAATATTTTCTTTAATGTGAACAGAAAGTTTTCTTGCATTTAAGATCATCAGGCCTACTAATCCTAACATAAATAAAACCAAAGCCAGACTAACCACAACAGTGATCGAAGAAGTTTTTAAACGGCGTTTGGCAAGAGTATCTGACATAGCACGAATTTACCTTATAGAGCAATGCAATAAGGAAAGCCAAAACTTAAAAATTAACAGCTGATTGTTTGTAAGGAACCCCTCCGTCTCGGCTTTGCCGATCCACCTCCCCTTAAAAAAGGTGAGGAAAACTAAAAAACTTCTTTAGCTACTTTACGGGTGCTTTCGCTGGCGCCCATGGTGTAAAAGTGTACGCAAGGTACATTTGCCTTTACCAATTCTTTACATTGATCGATACACCATTTAATTCCAACTTCTTTAACGGCCTTGTCATCTTTACATTTTTCAAGGGCTTCGTAAAAATCGTGTGGAATATCTATTTTGAATATTTTTGGTAACGCTTTTATTTGTGCTGTTGAGTTTAATATTTTTAACCCCGGAATGATAGGAACATTGATGCCATTCTTTTTACACAATTCAACAAATTCAAAATATTTACTGTTATCATAGAACATTTGTGTAACAATATATTCTGCACCCGCATCCACTTTTGCTTTCAGCCATTTCATATCGCTGTGCATATTGGGTGCTTCAAAGTGTTTTTCAGGATAACCTGCAATACCAATACAAAAATTAGTTGGTGAAGCATCTTTCATTTCTTCATCCAGATATTTTCCCTTGTTCATTTCAACAATTTGTTTCACCAGTTCTAATGCATAAGGATGTCCGCCCGGTTCCTGAACAAAACTTGGTTCGGTTTTAATACTGTCACCACGGAGTGCTAAAACATTATCAATACCTAAAAACTGCAGATCAATTAAAGCATTTTCCGTTTCTTCTCTTGTAAAACCACCGCAAATAATATGAGGCACTGCTTCCACATCATATTTATTCATAATGGCCGCACAAATACCAACTGTACCCGGGCGTTTACGGATACTAACTTTTTCGAGGTAACCACCTTCACGTTTTTTATAAATATATTCTTCACGGTGATAAGTTACATCAACGAACGCAGGTTTAAATTCCATTAAGGGATCAATGGCATCGTAAATGCTTTGTATGCTTTTTCCTTTTAACGGAGGAAGAATTTCAATTGAGAAAAGTGTTTTTTTGCTTTGTGATAATTTGTCGATTAATTTCATAAACTATATACCGAAATGTTTCTGGAAAATTTTTATTGAGCAGTTACCGATTCTATACCTGTAACTTCCGGAACTGATTTTTTGATTGTTTCTTCAATGCCGGCGCGCATGGTCATATGACTCATGTTACAAGTTTTGCACGCGCCTTTTAATTCCAAGCGAACGATGTTATCGCTGGTAATTTCAACTATCTCGACATCGCCTCCATCAGCTTCCAGATAAGGCCTGATGGTGTTAAGTGCGTCTTCTACTCTTTGTTGCAATGCGTGCATAAATCTTATTTAAAGGTACAATAATTTGTTACTTAATTAACTTCTTCAGGCACCAAAGCATTTTTAATAGCTATTTGCTGTGCTGCGTTTTGTGCCATTTCAGTAAAAATTTTCGCAGTCACTGAATTTGTATCTAACACAGAAGGCTTTCCCTGATCGGAACCTTCGCGGATACTTTGTACCAATGGAATTTGAGCAAGTAAAGGAATATTTAATTCTTCCGAAAGTTTTTTCACACCATCTTTTCCAAAAATATAATATTTATTATCCGGCAATTCTTCAGGTGTGAACCACGCCATATTCTCTACTAATCCTAATATCGGAACTTTAATTCCTTCTAAATTAAATAAAGCAATTCCTTTTCTCGCGTCTGCTAAAGCAACATCTTGCGGTGTACAAACTACGATAGCTCCCGTTAAAGGAACCAAACTACATAATGAAATTTGAATATCGCCTGTACCGGGAGGAAGATCCACAATTAAATAATCTAACTCGCCCCAAACTGTATCAAAAAATAATTGTCCAAGTGCTTTTGATGCCATTGGTCCGCGTAAAGCAACTGCTTGATTCGGACCTGCCATAAAACCAATTGAATTTAATTTAACACCATAACTTTCTACGGGTTTCATTTTTGCTTTGCCTTCGAATTGAGCTGAACCCGGCATATCACCAACAGCGCCAAACATGATCGCTTGTGAAGGACCATAAATATCAGCATCCACTAATCCAACTTTTGCGCCTTGTTTTGTTAATGCCAATGCTAAATTAGCTGCAACGGTCGACTTCCCTACCCCACCTTTACCTGAAGCCACTGCAATAATATTTTTTACATCACGTAACGTAGTTTCGTCTTTTGGTTTTTTGGAAGTAACATTAGAAGTCATATTAATTTTTACGTTCGCTTCTTTATCTACATAATGTAAAATGGCATTCATACATGCGTTATGGATCATGTCTTTCATTGGACATGCAGGTGTGGTTAACACAACTGTAAACGAAATGTTTTTACCATTAACTGCGATATCCTTTACCATGTTAAGGGTAATAAGATCTTTTTTAAGATCCGGATCATCAACATATTTTAAGGCATCGATAACCTGTTGTATAGTAGCACTCATGTTAAAATATTAGAAGGCAAAGTTACTTACTTAATTTGTGAATCGGGCAGAATAAAAAGCGATAAAACGGTAAAATTACTTAGCCGGAGTAGCAGTTGGGGCGGCTGTAGGCTGTGGAACAGCAACAGGCTGAGCAGGTCTTGAAGGCACATTAAGATTCAGGTATTTAGAAGGGTCTTTTAATGAACTATCGATAAGGTGAGCTAAAGAATCTGACATGCGTTTTGCAATTCTATCCATTTGAAATCTGTCTTCACCTGCAGGACCGCAAGAAGTAAGAATCACTGTTACTACAAAAATGGTTGATAGAAGCTTTTTCATAAGGCAAATTTTTAATTCTGGCTTAAAGTTAATGAATTTTACGAGATGCAAAGCCTATTGATCATTCATATACCGAAGGAATTCAAGTTTTAAAAAACAAACCCAAATCCTACGGTATTATACTGAAGTAATCAGTACTCAATTTCAAAAATCTGATTTACTTCAGTATAAAAACAGAAAAGCCTCACCATTACAGCGAGGCCTTTCGTCTAACTAACTACACTAAAAGTTCGTTATTTTTTTTCAGCCGGAGCTGTAGTTTCAGTTGTTGCAGCAGCAGCAGTTGAATCTGTAGTAGCAGCAGCATCGCTAACAGCTGTGTTGATGCTAGCTTCTAAAGCAGCTTTTAAAGAATCAGCAACACGAGTTGCATCAGCTTCTAATTTCGCTTTTTCTTCCGCAGAAGGACCACAAGCTACAAAAGTAGCTACTAAAGCTACAGCAAGGATTGACAATACTTTTTTCATGATTTTGAGTTTTAAATGTTTGTTTAATTTTCCATTTATACCCGTTTTCGCCTTTAGTAACCCATTATTAGTCAGTAAAATCACTTATTTCCATAACTTATTGATAATCAATAAGTAAAATTTATATTTAGCCTTAATAAGACCAACTCACCAATTCACTATTTCACTAATTCACCAATTATTTTGGGTTACCTTTGCCCTTAAACCGTATTAATCTATACAGGCATTATATGTCTAGCAACAAAGCTCTGTTCACCGATAGTGAATTTATTGATGGCCTCCGAACAGGCAATGAAGCAGCATTAAACGCCCTATATAAAAAGTACTATAACATCGTTCTTAAAATTGTTGTAAATAATAGCGGAAGTTCAGAAGCAGCACAAGACGTTTATCAGGAAACGATAATTGTTTTGTTTGAAAATGCACAAAAACCCGGCTTTGTTTTAAATTGTCAGTTACAAACGTTTATCTATTCAATAGCAAAACGTTTATGGTTAAAGCAACTTAGAAACAATAGCAACTTAACTAAATTAAGTAACGGTGATGAAAATGAACTGGTAGATGTAAGTGAAGAAATTAACGAACATCTGCAAAAAGAAGAAGCGCTGGAGAAAATGGCTAAGAGTCTTGGTGAATTGGGCGAACCTTGTAAAACTATTATCACCGACTTTTACATACAGCACTTAAGCATGGATGAGATCTCTGAAAAGTTTGGTTATACGAATTCGGATAATGCAAAAACTCAGAAATATAAATGCTTACAAAGATTAAAGAAATATTTTTTTGACAAATGAAGTAGAGCTTCGCACACTTCATTGTAAAATGACTAAATAAGCTGAATAATAAAGTAAAGTAAACACACTTTATTTTAAAAAAAGATAAAATGAAAAATACAGATCTATTTGATGATTATTTGTTTGGGAAATTAAACGTCCAACAAAAGAGTGAGTTTGAAAATACATTGAAAACTGACGAAGTTTTTGCAAAAGCGTTCAACGAACATAAGATCTTTGTTGAAACTTTAAATAAACACGCCGAACGTACTGAATTAAGGAAAGCACTTAAAGCAATTCACGCGAAAGAATTTGGGAACGACGCTAAGATCATTCCTATTAAACAGGAAAAATTCCTTCAAAAATTAGGCCGCAATGTAGCAATGGCTGCAGGTGTTGGTTTAATTGCAATACTTTCAGCTTTAGCTTTATTAAGTACAGGCGGTTATATTCTTACCAAACAAAGCAACGCCATCACCGATCTAAAACGTGAAGTTGATGAGTTAAGATATACTCAGGATAATATTGTTGAAGTAATTACTAAAGTAGGCGGAAAGAAAAAATACGCGCCTGCTAATTTTGAAGGAACCGGTTTTGCAATTAACAATAAAGGTTTTATCATTACCAGTTTACACATGATAAAAGGTGCCGATTCTGTTTTTATAGAAAACAATACCACCAGCCGTGTTGCTGCAAAAATTGTTTTTACTGATCCAAAAATTGACGTAGCTGTTTTACAAATTGAGAACAACGATATCTTCAAAACATGGAACCTTCCTTTTAGTTTCAGTAACCGCAATTGCGACCTCGGCGAAAAAGTATTTACATTAGGCTATCCTCGTCATGATATAGTTTACGGCGAAGGATCTTTAAGTTCATTAAGCGGATTTCACAGCGATACCACTATGTACCAAATATCAATTCCTGTTAACCCGGGTAATAGCGGCGGTCCGTTATTAGATGAGCAAGGTGCTGTTATCGGTTTAGTGCGTGGTAAAATTACCAACGCAGAAGCTACAGGTTTCGCCGTTAAATCCCATGAAATTATTGATGCCATTACTGAA
>JANYCL010000026.1 GCA_025360355.1 Sphingobacteriaceae bacterium | reverse complement strand
GTAAAAAAAAATGAACTTGGCCGCATTTTATTTTACGACCCAATTCTTTCCCAAAACAATACGATCTCTTGCGCAAGCTGTCATTCACCCTACTCTGCTTTTACTCACATCGATCACGATCTTAGTCATGGCATAAACGATAGGATCGGTACCAGAAATTCACCCGCTCTAATGAATTTAGCATGGCAACCCATTTTTATGTGGGATGGCGCAGTGAATCATCTCGACGTGCAAGCACTCGCGCCTATTAGTCACCCTGATGAAATGGGTGAGAAAATTGAGAATGTTATTTTAAAATTACAGCATTCAAAAAATTATCCTTCCTTATTTTTAAAAGCATTTGGTGATAGTAATATTACAGGCGAACATACATTAAAAGCAATTTCACAATTTATGCTTACGTTAATCAGCGCAAATTCAAAATACGACAGCGTTATGCGCAAACAAACTAAATTTACTTTGCAGGAAGAGAACGGTTATAAATTATTTCAAAAAAATTGTTCTTCTTGTCATAAAGAACCTTTATTCAGCAATTATAATTTCGAAAATAATGGTTTGCCTCTCGATACAACTTTGAAAGACTACGGGAGAATGAAGGTCACCAAAAACAAATTAGATTCTTTAAAGTTTAAAGTCCCTACCCTCCGTAATATTGAATTCACTTTTCCTTACATGCACGACGGAAGGTTTAAACGCATATCGGATGTATTAAAGCACTATACGACCGGAATTCAAAAAAGCCCTACTCTATCTAAAAATTTAGATTCTCCAATTATACTGAGTTCCAATGAAAAAGTAGATCTTACCGCTTTTCTGTTAACTTTAACTGATAAAGCTTTCATTTACAATAAGAGCCATAATGATCCAAAAAACAAGAATTAAACGAGGGGTTTAACAATTAATATCGTCTAACTAAATAAATCATAAACTATGAAAATTAAAATCACTTTGTTCTTGTCAGCTTTAACCTTTGGGTTTCAGATGCTAAACGCGCAGGTTAGTCCTGCAATTTCAGGCTGGCTGCAAAACACTTCTGTTACCGGCCGCCATTATGTTAGCGGAAATCCAACACCTTTTACGGATGTTACTTTAGCGAATTGTCAGGTTGTACAATATTCAACAAGCTGGGTGTATGTTTCTACAAGGGGAATTCCTTCTTATATCACAGGTCCATTTTTAGATGGCAATCCTTCTTTAGCAAGTGATCAAAATGCAATATTTAAATTTCCTTTAGCGCCGGTACAAAACACTTCCACTCCTGTTGCGACTACAGGCGGTAATATTGGAGTTTTTATTAATGGTGTTGCTTTGTTTGATTACAGAGATGGCGTTTCATGGCAAAACTCTTCCGGCTCTTTAAAAGGTGGTCCGTTAGGCGGCATGGGCGATAATGTTTGGAACAGAGATGCAATTGTAGGAGAAAAATTAGGTTTTGATTGTTCAAAAGGACATCCTGCAATGGGAAATTATCATCATCACCAAAATCCAAGTGCATTTAAATTAGACTTAGCGGTTATTTCAACTGTTTGTGTTATTTATAATGCTGATGGTTTATATGCAATTGACAGTACGCAACATTCACCGCTAATTGGTTTTGCTTATGACGGTTTTCCAATTTACGGAGCTTATGGTTATAAAAATGCAGATGGTACAGGAGGAATTGTAAGAATGAAATCAAGTTACGCTTTAAGAAGTATTACAGTGCGTACAACTTATGCAGGAAGTACAGTTGCAGTTACAGCCGGACCAAATGTTAGCGCAACATATCCTCTAGGTTATTTCAGAGAGGATTATCAGTATAATGCAACATCAACTTTAACTCCTGATTATTTAGATGATCACAATGGAAGATTTTGCGTCACGCCGGAATATCCATTAGGAACTTATTGTTATTTCGCGACTGTAGATAAATATTGGAATTCCTATTACCCATATGTTGTTGGTCCTTATTTTTATGGGACAAAAGTGGCCACAAAAGTTACTTCCATTACTGAAACAACAACAACTTACACTACTTCAGCTGCAGGAATTAATAATTCTGAAGTAGTTATAAGTGCTAAAGTTTTTCCAAATCCTGCGAGTGACATGATCGTGGTGCAAATAAATAATTTAAATAAAAGTAATTTGGATGTTGAATTAATAGACATGACAGGCAGAGTAGTTCAAAAAACAATTCTCTATCAAGGCAGTACTTTAGCGTATTTCGATCTTAAAACTATTTACGATGGAGAATACATTATTAAAGTTACAGATGGGAATTCAATTCTCAATAAAAAAATAATTGTCAGCAGATAAAATTCTCTTACCATACAAAAACAAAAAACCCGGAATGAAGACTCCGGGTTTTTTTATTTATTCTAAGTCATGGTGATAGTTCGACAAGCTCACCACGAACCATTACTCAACAACTACTTTGTAAACAGCTTTACTGTTTTGGCTGCTGATGATCAAACTATAAACACCTTTTGCAAAACTGCTTACGTTTAAAACTTTATTATTTACTCCTTTATTTATTTTATCGGAATAAACAGCTTGACCTAGTACATTTGTAATTGCGATATCCATATCATCATTCGAACTGATCAGATCAATATTTAAAATTCCATTGGTTGGATTTGGATAAACTCTAAATTTATTTTTGAAACTAACTTCGTTAATACCTATAGCCATACGGTTATTCTGAATGTTACTCCGTGTTTTTGTAACTTTACCTTGTATTGAATTATTACCATATCTCATTGATGCGGTACAATTGTAACCCAGATCAGCTTCCACTCTCCAATCAGCTGTTGTAGAATAGAAAACATAGAACGGATCATTCAATGTACTTTGATTTCCTGTTGTTGTTCCAACTAAAGAATAAGAAGAAGTAACAACTGTTGGATTAATATTTACCATTAAACTATAAGTTTGAACAGGATTAACCGGACCTTCTATCATATAATTATTTGTCCAGAAAAATGTTCCGGCACTATGCGTAAAGAAAACTGTGTTATGCCATAAACTTTTCGGGCCGTATTGTCCGCAAGTATCACGTACTTGTATTTTATAGCGGTAAGTTGAAATATTCGGATCCCCATTTGCAGGACCAATACTTCTTGCAGTATCTCTCCACATGCTTAGTGCTGTTTTCGAAACCGAACCAATTCTCCTGTATGTATTCGAAATAACTTCACGGTAAATTATCATCGAATCTAAATTCGGATACGCTGTTTTGTCCCAATAAATTTCGTTGTACACATTTAAACTATCAACAGTAACCATACAGATATCAGGTTTTGGAACTAATGGAACAACAACAACTCCTATACCTGAATCAGAACAACCATTTGTTGTACCAACTACAGTATAAATTGTAGTTACGCTTGGGGTAACAGAAATAGTAGATGAATTTGACCCTGTACTCCATGTATAAGAATTAGCACCACTTGCAGTAAGAATAGCGTTACCGCCTCCACAAGCTGTAACAGTTGATGTTGATGCAACAATAGGAACGGTATAAATAGTAATTGTTTTTGAAATAAGATTTCCTGAACCAAATTGATTGCTCGCAATCATACTAATGGTTTTAGTGCCGGGTGTATTGTAAGATACTGTTGGATTTTGTGATGTTGAACTTCCCGGTGTACCTCCCGGCATGATCCATCCCCACGCATTTGCCATGTTACCTGATTTATCAATTAGTTGGATTGTTTGTCCTGTACAACCAAATGGCGGAGGGCTAATAAAATCAGAAATAGGAATTTCTTGTGAAGTGAGATACATATTATCTACTTTCAGATCAGACCCCACGTAAGAAGGAAGATAAGGATATTTTGATGAACGGAAACTGATAATGATAGTGTCGACCGGGCCCCCCGTATTAAATGGCATGGTTATTTTTTTATAAGAAGGTGAAATAGTCATTGAAGTATATGCCTGATAGAACAACTTAACACCATTCTTTTTAAAATTTATGAAACACTCACCTTGATCGTTAGGATCAGAAGGAATGTATTTATAATAGAAAACTAAAGTATCGATCTGATTTGAAAAAGGTAATCCACCTAAAATATTACCGGCAACATTTTGACCCATATTAACTTCTCCTGCATCAATGCTATTTCCGCCAAAAGATTGAGCGGCT
Organism: Sphingobacteriaceae bacterium; assembly: GCA_025360355.1. GTDB lineage: Bacteria > Bacteroidota > Bacteroidia > B-17B0 > Aurantibacillaceae > JAHEYG01. Next base: position 7,248 of record JANYCL010000026.1, on the reverse strand, counting down.
GTTTGTAGTTCAACAGCAAAAGTACCGCTGTATATATCGGTTGTACGCTGTGAAAAACCGTTTTTGTCCCACCCATTTAATCTATCATCCTGAAATGTTGTCCAATTTTCAAAACTGCCATTAAAAGGTGAAGGCTGCGATGTTACACCAGTAAAATTTATACTATCCAATTGCAATGAGTTTCCTGCAATACCGAAACTTGCAAAAGCATTACTCGATGCAGCTGCAATTACAACTGTATCCGGATTTACAGGAAGTGCCGGACTAAAAGTACCGTTAAATAAAGTATAAGAAGTTTTTGTAGAGCCAAACTTAAAAAAGTAAGTTCCTATACTAACTCCTGCTTTTTTAAAAACAGCCATAAATATCGCTGTGTCAGTTGGTATTATATTACTTTTATAATGAAACTGAATACCAGTTGGTTTTTGTGAATAAGGAGTTCCGCCCTGTGGAGGGTTTTTACCCGGATCGCCATTGGCAAAAAAAGCAAATGTTATATTTGTTCCTGTAGAGGTAGTAGTTAATTTTAATGCATAATTACCGTGATAAGCGTCGGTTGTTTTTGTAGCATTAATACCGGTTGGAACACCATTATTACTATTAAAATTGGAAGTTTGGAAACCATTTGGATTTTCATAACTTGAAATGGTCCAGCTTTCAAAGCCACCATTTGGCACGGATTGACCTAAAACCAGTGATGTAACTATTACAGATAAAAAAGAGAATAAATGTTTTTTCATGTTAGAGGTGTTTTAAAAACCTATTAAAAGTAGTAAAAACTAACCTATTTACCAAACAAGATATACTCCTTAAATTAACAATTCAACATTTATACCTATTTATGCGTTTTACAGAAAAATACGGTTAAATTTATGGTGTTTTAAGTGAGACTTACTGTTAAAATAACCATTCTTCTTCTGGTGATCGGCTTTTCGGGCCATTCCCAAAAAGGAAATTATTTTATCCATAACTACCTGCCCGCTCAATACAACGCTGCCGATCAAAACCGTGGCATTTTACAGGATATGTATGGTCGCATTTTTGTTGCCAATAACCAGGGCTTACTCATTAACAACGGCGCCGAATGGGAACTTTTCAACCTCCCCTTTTTATGTTTATCACTGGCTAAAAACGAAAGCGAAGATATTTTTATTGGCGGTGATGGGAATTTCGGAAAATTAATACAAAAGAAAAATGGCACCTACCGTTTTAAATCGTTAGACTCATTACTCCCTAAAACCGAAAAAGAATTAGGAAAATTCTGGTCGGTGATCGCCTTAAAAAATCACGTTTACTTTTGTACCAATCAGAAAATTTATGATTACGATTATAAAACGATCAAAATAATAACACCCGGCGAAGAAGGATTTCATACTTTTTATAATTTAGAAAATCAATTAATTGTAAGGGAAAAAGGGAAAGGACTCAAAATTCTATCCTACAATAACGAATTTGTTTTTTTAAAAGGCGGCGAACAGTTTGCCGATAATAATAATCCTGTGAGAGGGATAGTTAAAGGTGATAATGGCTATTTTATCATCACACCACAATCGGTTTACGCTTTTAATTTCAATAAAACATTACCCGAACTTTCTACAATAGAAAAAATAAACACACCCGTTAATTCCTGGCTTACCGAAAAAACTGTTTACTGCGCTTCTAATATTGGTCAGAATAATTTTGCATTCGGATCTGTAAATGGCGGTGTTGTTATCACTGATAAGAAATTTAATCCCGTTAAATATATCAATACACAAAATGATCTTCAAGATGATGGTGTGAATTATATTTACAATGATAATCAAGGACACATTTGGCTTGCACTCGCAAAAGGAATTAGTTTAATTGAGTTCAATAGTCCGATCACACAATTTACAAAAGCGGATGGAATTAAAGGAACAATTGAAGCCTGTATTATTTTTAATCAAACACCTTATTTAGCAACCGACAAAGGCATTTTAAAATATGATCATGCAACAGCTAAATTTGTTTCGACAAATATTTCTGAAGCAGCATGGTGTTTAGCTGAAGCGAACGGACAATTATTGGCAGGTACGCAAGCAGGACTTTATATTTTAGAGAATACTGATTTTAAATTATTGCACGAAACCGAATCGGCTAACCATTGCATATTTGTACATCCTTCTATACCAAACTTAATTTATTTGGGCACTGAAACAGGTTATGCAAAAGGTTTTTTGAAAAATAAAAGTTTCCAGTTATTAAAAGAAAACCTTGACCTGAACGCCGACATCAGAACCATCGCTGCTAAAAACGATAATAGCATTTGTTTTGGAACGCGTGAAAGTGGTGTTTTTATTGAAAGTCCGGGTACAGAGAAAATAATTAAGCTTACACAAAAAGAAGGTCTCTTTAACTTAAACGAAAATTATTTATTCAATTATAAAGACGGGATCTTGATTGCAACAGATAACGGAATTTATACATTAAACAAAGATAATACCGTTGCGCAAGATGTAAGATTTAAGTCGATCAATAAATTCGGGGTTTTTAAAGCGATCGCTATTAACAACACTATTTGGCTGAATGGAAAACCGGATAGTAAAGCCAGCGAAAGTTTATTATGTCTTGAAGAAACCAATGGGGTATTTAATATCAAACCAACACAACTTTCGCGTATCAAAGAATCTGATACCAAATCCTTTTGCTATTCGCAATCATTAGTATATATCGGAACAAACAATGGCTTGTATTGTTATGATATGGGTTTAACCGGACCTCAGTTTGGGTTAAATACTTTTATCAATAGTTTTTCTTTTAATAAAGATTCGGTCCAAAATTTCTATAACATAAATCCCCGCTCTGCTTTCAATGAAATAAAATTAGATCACCAGAACAATTCAATTCATATTCAACTTGGTGCTTCAGATTATATTGATAAAAATGAATTATTGTTTTCCTATTATCTCGAAGGTAAGAATGATTCGACAAGCAAATTTACAAAAGACAAAAATCCTCATTATGATAATTTATTTGAAGGTGATTATGTTTTTCATGTAAGATCTAAAAACATTCTCGGTGTAGAAGGTCAGGAAATAAAAATTCCGTTTACCATTTTGCCGCCTTGGTACCGTACTATTTGGGCTTACATACTTTATGTCGCTTTATTTTTATTGGTTGTTTATACGCTTATTAAATTTAATTCGAAACGACTGATCGAACAAAATTTGCGTTTGGAAAAGATCATTACTGACAGAACAAAAGAAATAAACAAGCAAAAACTGGAGATCGAATATAAAAATCAAGAGATCACGGATAGTATCAATTACGCAAAAGGTATTCAGGATTCCATTCTTCCTGTTATCAATGAAATTAAAAAAGCGTGGAACGGCATCTTTGTTTTCTTTCAGCCGAAAGATATTGTAAGCGGCGATTTTTATTGGTTCAAACAAATTAATAAAGATGAATTATTAATTGCAGCTGCTGATTGCACCGGACATGGCGTTCCCGGTGGCTTCATGAGTATGATCTGCTCTGGCAAATTACATGATGCCGCACGCGAAACAACAAAACCTGATGAGATCTTATTTTTGGCCAACAATAGTATTAAAGAAAGTTTGGGTCAGCGGAACGAAGGCAAGAATAAGGACGGGATGGAAATTTGTTTGGTAAAAGTAAATTTAAAAACACAGGAAGTATTATTTTCGGGTGCTAATCGTCATCTTTGGATCATTGATGCTAAAACTAAAAACTTAACAGAAATAAAACCAACCAAAGCGAGCATTGCAAGTTTCACCGAATTTAATTTTAAATATGAACTAAATACACTGCAATTAAATAAAGGCGATACTTTATTTTTATCGACTGACGGTTACCCCGATCAGTTTGGCGGACCGCATGGCAAAAAATACATGAGCAAGAATTTTAAAAGTTTTTTGATAGCCAATTCTAATTTAGAAATTCAGGAACAAGGAAGAGAGATCAAATCGAATATAAATAACTGGATGCAAAATCATGAACAGGTGGACGACTTGCTTGTAATAGGTATCAGACTTTAATTTTTAGGGGGGACAGAGTCATAGTGATCCCAATAGCTATCGAGATGACGAACCATTACTTATATCCTAAAACAAACGCTGCACAGCCAATTTCTTCGCCATTTGTTCCGGCCGGAATATTGTAATCGATATAGATGTGACGCATACGTGCAAAATCACAAGTAAATTCTTTTTCAAATTTATCTTTGTTGCTATATAACAGTTTTCTGTTTTTGCTGTCTTTATCTTTATTATAGATAGTTATTTCAACGCCTTTCTTTAAAGCATCAAGGTTAAAGGCTAAACGGTATTTTTCGCCAATGAACATTGGGATCTCAATTTCCTTAACCTGATCTTTAGCTGTATGCTTCAGTCTGGTAATTTTACCTGAATCATATTCATAACCATCCAGTTGATTTTTTGCCTTATCCTTCAACCCTTTTGGGTCGCAACCCGCAGGCTCTTCCTGATAAAAAGAAAATGCAAATACCGAAGCAAATAATATTAAATATAGTTTTGAGTTTTTCATGAGTCTTTGTGTTTAGCTGTTTACGATTGCGTTACGTGCAGCATCAATTTTCTCGCACAGCTTATTAATTTCATCTTTATTAAAAGTAGTTTTAGAATAATCTACCTCATCCAGATCTTTCCCTTTTAAAGCACTTATGTTATTGAACTCCGCTTTAATGGTATTTAAACTTTCTATTAAAGAAGTTATATTAGGATCTTTATCTTTTTGCTTTACTAAAACCGATAAAATATTATCTACCAAACTTAATTGCTCAATTAAAGCCGGAACAATGTTTTGCTCACCACTTTTATAAACCTGTGAAGCAGAATATAAGGTTTCAACCCATGCACCTGTAAAAATTATCGTTGATATATGTTGCTGACTTCCTTTTTCAAGAACAATATCAGTCTCTAATTGCAGATCAGAAATAATATGTAACAAAGAATCATCTTTACCTTTATTCATATTAGCTTCGAAACGTTGTGCAAGATTATTAGCTTCAAAGGCGCTGTTCAATCCTAATTCGCCGCCAATATCTTTACTGCATTTTAAATAGCTTTTACTTAAAGCGTACTGTTTATTTAAAAGACAATAAGCCATATCAGCCGAATACACACCTAAATTAAGCGCTTTAGTGTAAGTGGTTTTATAGTTCTTGCTATTTGTAATTGGATTAAGACTTGTCTCAATATATTTTAAACCCGAACGTTTAAAGATACCGGCTATACGCATTGAGCTTGGTAAAGCCACTTCGTCGCCATCGTCAGCAATAGTTGTTTTATTGGTATCTGTAACTTGGTTAGATAAAGAGTCGGAGATGCCTGCTTTATCATTCTCTGATGATTCGCCACAAGATGCTAATACAATTAGCGCAGCGAATCTTAATAGGTTTTTCTTCATATGTATCAAATATGGCTGTTTTTTTTCAAAAAAAAAAGTCCTGAAGTAAATTACTTCAGGACTTTTATATAATACTTAGTGAAAATACTATTTTAATGAGTTTACAACGGCTTTAAACGCCTCAGGGTGATTCATAGCTAGATCCGCTAATACTTTACGGTTTAACTTTAATCCTTTAGCATTTGCTTTACCGATAAATTCAGAGTAGCTCATACCGTGTTCGCGAACACCGGCATTGATACGCTGGATCCACAAACCACGCATAGTGCGTTTTTTGTTCTTACGATCGCGGTAAGCATACTGTAAACCTTTTTCTAATGTGTTTTTTGCAATGGTCCAAACATTACCTCTTGCACCCCAATAACCTTTGGTTAGGTTGAGGATCTTTTTTCTGCGAGCCCTGCTGGCTTCGTGATTGACACTTCTTGGCATTTCTTTTTTTCGTTTTTGGAATTCAGCGTTCTTTTGATCGAAACTTATTACTGAAATCCGGGTTAAACATTAATTTTTAATAACCGATCTCGATTTAATTAATTGGATTATTTACCTATGCAAAGTAACATTTTCACGTTACCTAGGTCTTCCTTACTTACAATGGCCATCTTACCAAGAGCGCGTTTGCGATCTTTTTCTTTTTTGGTAAGGATGTGGTTCTTGTAAGCACGTTTCCTTTTAATCTTACCGCTTCCAGTGAAAGCAAAACGCTTTTTAGCACTGGAATTTGTTTTCATTTTTGGCATTTTCTGTTTTTATCTATTTTATTTATTATTCTCTTTTTTGTTTCTCTTGTCATCCTGACCGTCCGAAGGACGCCAGTCAGGATCTCAAAAAGTTGCCGAGCTTGCGAAGGCTACTTTTTGCGAGGTGCTAAAACCATCAACATCTTCTTTCCTTCCAACAATGGTAACTGTTCTGCTTTACCGTATTCTTCTAACTCATTTGCAAACCTCAACAACAATAATTCTCCTTGTTCCTTAAACACGATCTCTCTACCTCTGAACATTACAAAGGCTTTTACCTTGCAACCGTCCTGTAAAAATTTCATCGCATGATTCTTTTTAAAATTGTAATCATGTTCATCAGTGTGCGGACCAAAACGTATATCTTTTACTACAACTTTAGCAGCTTTAGCTTTTATCTCTTTGGCTTTTTTCTTTAACTCGTAAAGAAACTTACCATAATTCACAACCTTACAAACCGGCGGATCAACATTCGGAGCGATCTCTACCAGATCTAATCCCGCATCCTTTGCAATTTGAAGTGCTTCAGCGATCATGAAAACCCCTGATTCAATTCCTTCTCCAACTAAACGAACTTTCATTGAAGTTATCTTTTCGTTTATGCGATGCTGCTCTTCCTTTACACCCGGTCTTTTAAACCCAGCCTTTAACCCTCGTGGTGGTCGTGGGACTAATGGTTTTTTGACAAATGTACTCGGACCTGATGGCTTAACAAATGGTTTGTTAAAGTTCTGTCCCGGTTTTTTAAATCCGCTAATAATTACCTCCGCTTTTTTTAGTTTATAATTTTATTTTTAAAATCGTTTTCAATTGTTGTGTTGATCAATCTTGCAAATTCTTCAATACTCATCACACCAATATCTCCTTTACCATGTTCGCGCACCGCTACTTTTCCATCTGCTGCTTCTTTTTCACCTACAACTAACATGTAAGGAACCTTGTTTAACTCGCTGTCTCTTATCTTCTTGCCTATCTTCTCGTTACGGTCATCAATTTCAGCACGAATATCTACTTTTTTAAGCGTTTGCAAAATTGTATTTGCATAATCCATGAACTTGTCACTTATCGGTAATATCTTAACCTGCAGCGGGGCGATCCA
>JANYCL010000369.1 GCA_025360355.1 Sphingobacteriaceae bacterium | reverse complement strand
TTTTGAAATTTCATTTGCATCGGTAAAAAGTTTCCGGGAAACGCGTAATTGTTTTAAACAATAATTATTGTAAAAACGATGATACCATTTATTGGATGCGATATATGGAAGTTTCCAATTCAAATTAAAGAATTATAACGGCTAAATATAAATAAAAAAGATGTAACACTGTTTTGTGTATTGTTTTACTTTTCAACCGGGGAACAATTCCGAATTATCCCTTATATTTGATAATCTTAAATGAAGAACCGCTTTATAAGTGCTTTTATACCCGAGTATACCAACGAACAAATAACTAATTCGTCGTATAAATTTACTATTAAATTCTTTATTAATTTAATTTGGTTAATTAGTTGCGCTTACCTTATTTCTTATCTTGAAATTGAAAATAATAATGGTTTTGACAAAGTCGCTTTAATTTTATCAGCAGCATTTTTGATCTATATTTTTATTCCTTTAAAACTCCGTAAATTATTTTTATTTGGTTTAGCTTTTGCTGTTGAGGCATATTTGTTTGGAATTAAATTGTCGGTTGGTGTAATTATTTTACTGATCTATTTTGTTGGAATTACTTATGTGAAAAATAAAACGTTTAGGATTTCTTTAGTGATCGCGTCTGTTTTACTTGGAATATTAATTACATCCCGATTTTTTATTGTGCCACACATCCGGTTGATGGTAATGTTGGCTGCTTTATTTTTAATGTTGCGTTACATTTATTTTCTGTATGAGTTAAACTATTTTAAAAAGCCACCGGTATTTATTGACAGACTTTGTTATTTGTTTTTGATCCCAAACGCTTGTTTCCCGTTATTTACTGCTTTAAGTCCTGTTGTATATTTAAATTCTTTTTACAATCACCCCTCTGAAGTTTCATTTAGAAAAGGATTGAATTGGATAACGATCGGTATTTTTCATTTGTTGATCTACAGAATAATTTATATGTATTTCTCACCTTCTCCTTATGATATTACCGGTTTTGGAATGTGGGTCTGGTTTATTTTTTCTTCTTATTCCTTAATTTTCCGTTTATCAGGTTTGTTTTATTTAGCAATGGGTTTCTTACAAGTGTTTGGATTTAAATTACCGGAAATTTTTGATCATGTTTATTTTGCATCGGGCTTTGCAGATCTATGGAGGCGGGTTAATTTATACTGGCGGTCATTTATGATCAGAGTGTTTTATTATCCGTTGGTATTCAAATTTAAAAAGTTCAATTCAAAACCTCTCGTGTTTTTTGCAACGCTTACAATGTTTGGCTGTACATGGGCTTTACACAGTTGGCAATGGTATTGGATAAAAGGTTCTTATTATTTTTATCCAACAGATATTTTATTTTGGTTCATATTAGGTTGTTTTGTCGCAACAAATGCGGTTAAGGCTATGAATCGTTTAAATGATGATCAAGTTCAAGTAAGAACGGAAAATAATTTTTTAAAAGCCGCTAAGATCCTATTGATGTTTTACACAATGAGTTTTTTATGGTCGTTATGGACATCTTCTTCTATTACAGAATTTTTATATTCAGTTAAGTTTGCCGGATCAGGAACAGTTTCTGAATATTTGTTATTTGTGGGAGGAACATTCATTGCAATTTTGATAGCGGGAACAATTAGGGCTCTCTATATAAAGAAGAATTGGTTTGCTTTTATTTTTGCTGAAATAAAACCACTTTATGGGATCGGATTATGTGTTTTGGTTATTGGTACAACCGGAATATTGAAACAGAAAAATTATCAGGATGAAGTTGAAAGTTTTTTAAGCATGAACATGAATAACCGCGATAAAATTTTGCTTGAAAGGGGATATTATGAACAAATATTAAATAATGATGATAAATCGATAGAATTATTAAACATTGGAAATAAATTTAAGAATTGGAATCTCGATAGGAACGCGTATGTAAAAACAAATAACGAATTGATAAAAGAATTTATCCCGAACTATAAAACAACATTTAAAGGTGATACTTTAAAAACAAATAGTTTTGGGATGCGCGATAAGGAATATTCAATTGAAAAACCGGCAGGGGTAACACGATTAGCTTTTATTGGCGGTTCGTATGTTATGGGATCCGGAGTTTCGAATGAAGAAAATTTTGCTGCTTTGTTAGAAAATGAACTTCATAATGAAACTAAGAAAATTGAAGTTTTAAATTTTGGAGTAGGGGGCTATTATTTTATCCAAAGTGTTTTTGTAGCCGAAAAAAAAATACCGGAATATAAGCCTGATTATTTATTTTATTTTGTTCATTCTAATTATAGATTTCGTTGTCTCGATAATTTTGCAAATCTTATTAAAAAACAAACTCCCATTACTTTACCATATTTGAAAGCCATTGCAGAAAATGCCGGAGTTAAAAAAGAAATGTGTCATTTAGAAATTTATAACCGCTTAAAACCTTCTGTAGATGATATTTTTAAGTGG